>DAOTUR010000059.1:0-15782 GCA_034436915.1 Anaerolineae bacterium | reverse complement strand
GCACGACATAGATCAGGCATACCAGCATGTTTGAAGGCTTCCCCCCACAATTAATCTTCAACGATGAACATAAGCGGCTGTTACAAGAGGTGGTGATTGATCAGCATCAGCCCGGAACTATCCTGGCTGATTTCGCTACTGCGCTCGCCATCATCAAGGCCAACCCACCCGTTCTCACAGATAAGGAGCAGCTTCCGCTCAGTACCGTGACTGCGATTAATGCGCGTTTAAAACATCCTATCGAGATCGCCCTGAAACGATCACAACAGAAATACTACCCACACGTTCATGGGTTGTATTTGCTGGTACGGGCCTCTGGCTTGACATATATCGAGACATCGGGCAAAAAGAAGCGCCTGATGATTGATGAAGGGGTCTACAAACAGTGGACGGGTTTCAATCCTACCGAACAGTATGGCAGCCTCCTCGAAGTTTGGCTGCTGCGTGGCTATGAAGATATTATCGGCGAACGCGCTCGGTTTAGCGGCATAGCGGATGGCCTGGATGAGATCTTACGCTTTATCCTACAGTATGATCTTGGGACGCGCTTACAGGTCACAGGCAATCGATTGCTTGAGGATAGTTTGCGCTACTTCCTCGCCAAACATAACCAGGGCCTGCTCGATCTCTTTGGGTTAATGAGGATAGAATCCGGCCCCCCTCGGCCTGGCAAAGGCTGGAATATTGAACATATCGCGCTGACAGATTTCGGCAGCGCCTTATTGTCGCTCATTTATAACGACTTCTTTAAAACAGAGCTTCGCATCAATCTCCTTTTTAGTCAAGAGAGTGCAGAATTCGGAGGTTTGCATAACATTCTAAAACCCTATTGGTCAGCCTGGAAGAATAACTTCACTGAGCCGAAAACCATCAAGCGCAAGGGGGCGCATATTTTTAAAGTCTCGTTGCGGAATATATGGCGGCGCATCGAGATTGATGGCAAAGTCTCCCTTGAAGGTCTGGCCGCAGCGATCTTGAACTCCGTCGATTTCGACTCAGATCATCTGTACGAGTTTACCTATCGCAATCGCATCGGGACTCTGGCGCATATCTATCACCCCTATATGGACGAAGCGCCTGATACATCCGAGATCCTCGTTGGCGAGGTTGGGCTGAACGTCGGGCAGTCCATGACGTTCTTATTCGATTTTGGCGACAACTGGAAATTTGATGTGCTGCTCGAAGCCGTTGACCCAGCGCGTATCGTGAAAAAATCCCGCGTGTTGGAGGAGTACGGCAAAGCTCCCAAACAGTACCGATACAGCGAGTGGGATGAAGACGAGGAGTTTGAGAGTGATGAAGATGAATTTGCCGAAAAATCGGATCGTGATGGAGATGAAGAAGACGGTAAGTCAGCCGAAGAGTAGCTCAGGTGATAAATATCATCGCTCCCATTGAGTGAAAAGGATAGAGACATGCCTCAGATCACGGTTCATCCAACACTGACATTTCTCAAAATGTTGGAGTATTACAAAGGGCCGACGCTGCCCCGTCAGACGTTAGAAGCGGCCATTGCCAATCCTGACAGGGCCATCCCGGAATTATTGACTGTCCTAGAGTATACGGCCAGTCACCCCGATGCCGTGTTAGACGACCCGCAGTACATGGCACACATGTATACCCTTTACCTCCTGGCCCAGTTTCGTGAAGAACGTGCCTATCCGCTGTTCATCAAACTGTTTTCGATTCCTGGGGATGAGGTCTTTGAACTCACAGGCAATATCATTACCGAAGACCTTCCCAGAATGTTGGCCGCCATTTGCGGCGGTGATATCGAGCCGATCAAGGCGCTGGCCGAAAATATCCAAGTGGATGAATTCGTTCGCAGCGCGGCGCTGCGGAGTCTGGTGGTGCTGGTGGCGCAGGGCGTCAAATCGCGTGAGGAGATTCTGGCGTATTTTAAGGCACAATTACATCAGAACACGCGGCATAAAGATGAGTTTATATGCGCCTCGTTGATCAATGAGAGTAACGATTTATACCCCGATCTGGTCTACGCCGAGATCAAACGAGCCTTTAAAGAGAAGCTCGTTGATGAGATGGTGATCAATCTTAAGATCGTGAATGAGACGATCAAGAATGGTCTGGCGGCGGCGATGAAGACGCTCCAGGCTGATCGCCAAAATCAACCCATCACAAACACCATCGCAGAGATGGAAACATGGTCATCATTTCGACGTGTGGAAACCTCCAAACTGTTGAGGCGTGACAGCGGGCAACTGGTGCGTAAGGGGTCAAAAATTGGGCGCAATGATCCGTGCCCCTGCGGCAGCGGCCTGAAATACAAGCGCTGCTGCGGCAAGGCCAGCGCATAGACCCGCGTGAGGATTGTGGGTTTGGGCACGATGTATCGTGCCCGCCGCCAAATTCCCTTTGGGAGAGGGTGTCAGCGCAGCGCATGAAACAGGCCGCGCAGCGCCGGATACGCCTCGCGGAACCAGGCATAGCGCCGCGAATGATGGGGATGTGCGGTCATATTTGGCGTGTAAGAGGCGGCGATGCGCGGTTGCACATCCCAACGCCCCTGCGCCGCCGCCACTGCGCCACGCACAGTCGTGTGTTCGGGGTCAGCCGCTTCGTGGGTCGGCAGGCCGATGACGTCCGCCAGTAGCTGATTCCAACCAGGGGAGCGTGCGCCACCGCCCGTGAGCGCCAGTCCTTGCAGCGCCGTATCTGGTACCAATGCCTCCAGCGCATGACGAAAGGCGAACGCCGTACCTTCAAGCACAGCGTAAGCCAGATCATCCGCCGTATGCTGTGCCGTCAAGCCAATGAAGGCCCCGCGTGCTGCGGCATCTTTAATCGGGGAGCGTTCGCCGTTCAAATAGGGCAGATAGATGAGGCGGCTGTGGGCATGATCGCCGCCAATGGCATGGTCAATCAGCGTAGCAACATCCGGCGACCCAACAATACCTCGCATCCAGTCGAAGCCGCCGCCCGCCGTGAGCAGCGGCGCTATGCCAATCCACAGATCAGACTGCGGGTGCGGCAGCGTCCACACACCGCGTGCAGGGTCGCCGCGCAGGGCCGAGGTGAACGCGATCCAACCGCTGGTTCCTATATAGGCATAGGGATATCCCGGCATCCCGCCGCCCATGCCCAACGAGGCCGCGCCTGCATCACCAGGGCCGAGATAGACAGGAATATCGGGTGCAGCGCCGATCAGGGCCGCGCCCGCCGCCGTGACTGTGCCGATATTCGCGCCACCGGGGACAAGGCGCGGCAGGAGGCGCTGCACAGAGGTCAAACCAAGAGAAATCATCAGGTCATCGGCCAGCCAATGCCGCGAATTCAAATCGACCAATCCGCTGGTGGCCGCTGTTGTCATATCGGTCACACACTGGCCCGTCAGACGATAGGCGATGACATCCGCCGCGCCGATGAGCAGATGAGCGGATTTTTCCAGCGCGTTCGGCTCATGCTGCTGGAGCCAGCGCAGCTTTGCCAGCAGACTGCCCGCCTCCTGATCGTAGCCCGTCAGAGCCGCCAACTGTTCCGTCCCGATCTGTGCATTGACCCATACCGCTTCTTCGGCGGCACGGCTGTCGCTGTACAGGATGACCGGGCGCACAAGTTCGCCTGCGCTGTCAAGCAGAATCACGTCCTGCATCTGCCCGGTGAGCACGATGCCTTTCGCCCGCGATCCATCAATGGCCCGCGCCACCTTTTGCACCGCCCGCCACCAATCATCGGCCTGCTGCTCAACGATGCCGCCGCTGGCACTGTGCGTGTCATAACTCGCGTAGGCGCTTTCCAGGACGTTGAGCTGGTCATCAATGAGCACAGCTTTCGTCCCCGTCGTACCAATGTCGAGCGCCATAAAAATAGTCATCGACTGCCTGCCTCTCGCATCGCGCTGACATACTCTTGCACGGCCTGTTCACCTTCGGCGGCGCGTTCGACCAGCTTGGTTCCAATCACGGCCATATCCACGCCTAGTTTTGCCAGCGCCGCCACCTGATCCGGCCGCTGGATGCCAATGCCCACCGCAATCGGCATCTCAGGCCGCAGCGCACGCACGCGCCGAATCGCTGATTCGATGACACCGTGCAGCGCTCCATCGATCTCTGCCGCCGTTCCAGTCCGCCCCGGCGCGGCTTTCAGATAAACCACATCCCCAAGCCGCACCTGACGCTCCAGCACAGCATCATCAGCGCGGGCATCGACCAGCGTCACAACAGCCAGATCGAGCGCCCGCATGATCGTCGCCAGAAAGCGCAGTTCATCCTCGTCCATATCGGGAGCCAGCATCCCATGCAAGCCGTTCATGATGCACAGGCGCAAAAAGCCGTCCAACTCGCGCCCAACCCGCGAATAGGTCATGACGAAGCGCGGCACACGCAGATCACGCAGGCCACCAATCAAGGCCAGCGCTGTTTCCGCGCCAATGCCGCGCTGATCGGTGACGACAGCATGAGCCTCGCTGATGACTGCTCCATCCATCGTCGGATTGTCGGCGGGGATGCCATATTCGATCACATCGAGCGCCTGGGCTGCGCGTACAACCCGATAGAAGGCTTCCGGCGTCGGGTAGCCCGCGAGAAAATAGCCGCACAAGGCGATGCGCCCGGCGGCACGAGTATCCTGTAATGTGGCGAGCAGATGATTTTTTGCGGGCATAATTACCGCCTCCGACGGCTGAGGCTGCTGGACGTAACGGCAGCGATGATAATCACGCCGATCAAAACTTCACGCACATAACTGTCGACTTTAAGTTGTGTCAGCCCATTGTCCAGCACACCCAAAATCAGCACGCCGACCAGCGTCCCCAGCACATGCGGTTCGCCCTCTTCGCTCATCGTCATGCCCAGGAAAACGGCGGCGATAGCATCCAGCATCAGCCCCGCGCCCTGAATCGGGTTGGCCGACGAGACGCGGCTGGCATACATCAATCCGCCGATGGCCGCGCCCAGGCCCGTCAGCAAAAAGGCGCTCAGGCGCAGCGTCCGCACCCGCACGCCGCTGAAACGGGCCGCCTCGCTGTTGCCACCAATGGCATACAAGCGCCGCCCATAGCTCGTCTGCTCCAGCACAACCCACACGATGACGAGCACGATCAGCGCTAGGAGCGTCAGGTTGGGGAACAGGAGCGGACGTTCACCAATCATGCCCACCGGGATGCCACCGCGTGCAAAGCTGCTGAACGGCGTCGGAATATCGCGCCCGAAGATGGTTGCGCCGCCGCTGACGAGAAAGGCTGTCCCGCTGAAGATCGTCAGCGTGCCAAGCGTCGCCACAAACGGCGCGATCCCGACAAGGCTGACCAACACACCGTTGATCAGCCCGCCCACCAGCCCGACGATGAGGGCCGCCATCACCCCCAGCGCCGTACTTTCAACCGAGCCGTGATTCTGCTTGAAGACGAAGGCCGCTGTCACGCCTGCCAGCGACGCCATTGAGCCAACGCTCAGGTCATAATCGCCCATGACCATCACAATCGTCATGGTGAAGGCGATGACCGCCAACATGCTCACCTGCTGGCTGATATTCAACCAGTTGGGCAGAGTCATAAATGTATTGGGAATTTTGACCCAGAAATACAGGATCACGGCCAGAAAGCCGATCAGCGTGCCGGATGTCCGCAGCAGTCGTCCCAGGCTATTAGGCCGCTTTGTGGGAGCGGGGGGAGTGATGGTAGTTGTCACGCGCTGTGCTCCTCATTCGTGCCATAGCAGGCAGTCAGCAGTCGTTCCTGGGTGAGGTTGGCAGAGTCGAGACTTTCCGTCTGGTGGCCTGCCCGCACCACGATCACGCGGTTACATACGCCAATCAGTTCGCCCAGATCAGACGAGGCCAGCGCAATGCCAATGCCTCGCGCCGCCATCTCGCGCAGCAGCGTATAAATATCGGCCTTCGCGCCAATATCAACGCCGCGTGTCGGTTCGTCCAGCAGCATGACGCGCAGTCCGCCCGCCGCGTCTTCACCTTCTGCGGCCAGCGCCCGCGCAAACAGGGCCTTTTGCTGGTTGCCGCCGCTCAACTCACGAATAATCTGAGCCGCGCCCTGCGACTTCAAGCGCACGACCTGGCCTAGATGATCGACAGCCCGTCGTTCGCGGGCGCGATTGACGAAGATGCCGCCGCGACTCATCGCGCCCAGGTGTGGCAGCGTAATATTGTCACGGATGCTGCGCGAGAGCATGAGGCCCTGTGCGCGGCGTTCTTCAGGAATATAGGCGATTCCCTCTCGCCATGATTTTGCCAGCGATCCGCGCCCGATGCGCCGCCCATCCAGATGCATCACGCCGCTCAAACGGCGGTCAGCCCCGACCAGCGCCCGCAACACTTCACTTTTGCCCGCGCCCATCAACCCGGCAATGCCCAGAATTTCGCCCGCCCGCAGCTCGAACGTGATTCCCGCAACGCGCTCTGTTGTCAGGTTGTTGGCGGACAGAATCACCGAGGCATTGTCGATGAGGGGGTCTTTGGGGGGATAGAGCGCATCAAGCTGGCGGCCCGTCATGCGAGCAATCAAATCCGCCGTATTGGTCTCCTGAATAGGCAGTGAAGCAATCACCCGCCCATCGCGCATCACCGTCACGCGATTACAGATATCAAAGATTTCATCCATGCGATGCGACACATACAGCACCGCCCCGCCCTGGTCGCGCAGTGTGCAGATCACGCGGAACAGACGCGCCGACTCATCATCGGTCAGCGCGGCGGTTGGCTCATCCATGATGATGATACGGGCAGCATTTGTCGGAGTCTCTTCCGTGACGAGGAAGGCCGCCGCGATCTTGACGAGCATCTGGTCGCCAATGCTCAACTGTCCAATGCCGATACGCGGGTCAATGTGGGTGATGCCCAGGACATCAAGCGCGGCCCGTGCGTCCCTGTTCAGCCGCCGCCAATCGATGAGCAGTCCAGCACGACGTGGCGTCGGGCGTCCCAGAAAAATGTTTTCCGCCGCCGATAAACTCGGCACAACCGCCAATTCCTGATGAATGAAGCGCAGGCCCGCCGCGAACGAATCCGACGGGCTGTGAATACTCACCGTTTGGCCGCGCACCATGATCTGAGCGCTGTCGGGCGCGACAATGCCCGCCAGAATCTTGATGAGCGTGCTCTTGCCCGCGCCATTTTCGCCCATCAAGCCGTGAACTTCGCCGGGCAGCAGGTCGAGCGCCGCATCGATCAGGGCCGGGCTGCCAGCATAAGATTTGCTTGTGCCGCGCAGAGATAACAAAGGTTGGATCATCGAACGATCTTTTCAAACATGGACTGACAGCAGGGCATCAGGTGACGCCCTACTCTATGATGTGAGAGATGTGTATGGGAGCAGCAGGCTGCGCCCTGATTTTGGCATCTTGTGTGTAGGGACGAGGCCCGCCTCGTCCGATGTGTGGACACGGCAGGCCGTGTCCCTACGCCAATGCCTTCTCAAATTGAAACCGCGCTTATTTCTTGATGAAATCCGCGACATTCGCTGAGGTGACGAGCACTGTCGGCACGTAGATCACGGCCTGATTGATCGTCTCGCCTGCCAGCACACGGCCCACAGCATCGGCGGTCTTTGCGCCAATGCCCGCGAAATCCTGCGCGACGGACGCCGAGAAGCTGCCACCAGCGGCAATTGCATCCAGCGCCTGGGGATTCGCGTCGATGCCGACGATAATGATGCCCTCTTTTTCGCGTCCGGCGGCTTCAATCGCCTGGAGTGCGCCCAGAGCCGGCTGATCCCACGCCGCCCACACCGCCGAGATACTGCCGGGTTCGGGATTGGCGGCAAGAATGGCTTCCATCTGGGTGCGCGAGTCAGCAATGCCGCCGTCGGTCACATCCGGTGTAATGCGATCAATGACAGTGATATCGGGGTTGTTGGCGAAGATCGCGTTGGCAATGACGCCGCGCTTCTGCACAGGCGGGAAAGCATCGAAGATGAACATCACGACGCCGCCCTTGCCATTCAGACGATCCACAACATAGGTGGATGTCTCGGCGGCCATTGCGTAGCCGTTGCTGGTGACGTTGGTCATGAGCAGCGGGTGAGATCCAGCATCCATGCCGAAGACCGGAATCTTCGCATCGGACGCAACCTGCAAACCCGCTTCAACTTGGGCCGGATCGACATTGATGACGATGGCATCCACGCCCTGATTGACGACATCTTCGATGCGGCTGATGACAGCGGCCACATCGCCAGCGGTATCGATGACATTGACCGTCCAGCCTTTGGCCTCAGCCGCCGCCTTGAAGCCCTCGACGACGAACTGCGTCCCTGGCTGCGACAGATACGGGGTGATGACAGCAACAGTAGGCGCGTCCTGGGCAACCAGCGCCCCAACGCCCACAACGGACAGCATAGCAACCATGAGGATCACGAACAAACGACGCATAACAATTCTCCTGATAACGTGTAAAAACGGGTTAAACAAAATAGGAGCAATATCCACTCAAAAAATGGGACTCTCAACCAGAAAATCTAACGCAAAATGTCATGCGCCGCAAATGACGTGGATTTATAGCGGACAAGGCGGGCCTTGTCCCTACGATGACGCGCATAAATACGTGTAGGGGCGCAGCGTGCAGGTCGGTGTACACGATAACGTGGTCGGGATTTTTGCTCTATGCGATAGGTTCGCAACGGGTCACAGCGTTTTTGTAGGGGCGCAGCATGCTGCGCCCCTACGCCAATCCCACCTCAAATTGAAACGAAACCGACACCAGCGTGCTGCGCCCAAAACAGATTTTCAGCATCCCTAACTGAATGCCTCTAGCACACCAAGATCAGCCCCGTCACGCACAAACACGGGGATACGATCCAGCGGCGCATCCATCTCAACATCCTGTCCGCCTTCATATACCGTGTCATCCCACAGGCTCGTCCAGCGGCCCGCAGGCAGATAACCGCGCCACACGGTCACATCCGCCTCCACAATCGGGCAGACCAGCAGATCGCGCCCAAAGAAATATTGATAGTCTGAAGCACGCGCCTCCGTCAGCTTGAGCGCCCGCATGAAGGGTTCGCCCGTTGCGGCGCTGTGCTGCGCCTCACGCCAGATATACGGCATCAATTTCTGGCGCACCGAGGCAAAAAAGCGAAACAGGGGCAGCACGTGCTCATCGCCTGTGCGATCCTGGATATTCCAGGGCGTGCGGTCATGGCTCGGCTGACGATGCGCGTTATACTCCGAGTGATACTGCATGACCGGACAGAAGGTCGCCATCGCTGCTGCCCGCAAATACAACTCCGCCGAGGGCAGCGGGCCGCTGAAGCCGCCAAAATCGAAGCCCCAGAACGGAATGCCCGATATCCCCGCCGACAAGCCCGCCAGAATCGAATGCTGGAATGCCTCCCAGGTCGAATTTTCATCGCCGGCCCAATGCAGCGGTGAGCGCTGTGAGCCGATAAATCCGGCGCGGCTGAACGTCACGGCCTCGCGTTTGCGATTGGCGAAATTGTAGTAGGCTTCGGTGTAATGGCGCGGATATTCGTTCCACACCTCATCGCCACCGCGCCCATCGGCAAAGCGCACATCCGTCCCCCACAGATGCTCACCACCATCGGTCTTGAAGCCATCAATGCCCATCTCATCGAGCAGATAGGCGCGTTTGTTCAGCCACCAATCGCGGGCGGCAAGATTGGTCACATCCCACAAATAGCCGCCGCGAAACCAGAACGGGCGGACTGTGTGCAGCGAACCATCGGCATGTTTGACGCCGTAGCCCTGCTGCTCAAAATAGGCGCGATCCGCTTCATGCTGTGCATGGGGCTGTTCCAGAATCTTCATGACGGGAATCTGCCAGAGCAGAATTTTGATGCTCTGTTCATGCAGCCAATCGATCATGCCTTTGGGGTCAGTCCATTTGCCATCGGGCGGAAAGGTGAAATCGCTATAGCGCGGCCCATCAGAGCCGGGGCGCGGCGTATACTGGGCGTCATTCCAGATATAGAACGTCGTCTCATCGCTCCACGCCTCAATCACGATGACCGCAGGCGTGATGCCATGCTCGAAGGAGGCTCGCACCTCCTGTTCAATCTTCGCCTGCGAATTCCACTCGTTGCCGCTCATCCACAGCCCGAACGCCCACTGCGGCGGCAGCACCACAGGCCCGGTCTGGGTGGCAAACTGGCCGATGAGGGTAATCGGATCAGCGCCCGTAAACCATGTCAGCGGCAGCACTCCATCGGGGCCAAGATCGGCCTCAAGCGTCCAGCGATCTGCATGTGTTGCGGCCAGATCAAACTGCATCCAGCGGCTGCTCTGGACGTAGAGGCCATAGCCTGCTGAGGAGAGCAAAAAGGGAATCGGCATATATGTGCGCTCACCCTGGTTTTTGTACTGCTCATAGACGCGGATATCCATGATATGGCCGCGCTGATCGAGGGCATTGAAGCGTTCGCCCAGCCCAAAAAAGCGCTCATCAGCCGAGGCATTACATGTAATACGAATGCGTTGCGTGCCGAGCCATTCCACATCGAGAATCGCGGGCATCCCTGGAAGTGTGTCGCGGCCTGAGAGCGCGGCCCCAAATGTCAGCGTATTGCCCTCGGCAGACCATCCGCCGCCGCTGTGCCACGCCTCCCCTTGCAGCGTAAATACCTCGCTGCGTTCGCCGCCTGCCTCAATCCAGTAGGTCAAGGTCTGGCCTGCGGGCGGCGCGATGAGCGGAGCCTGCCACACATCCTGCTCAATCCGCACAAGGCGCTCTAAAAATTCCGCGCCGACGCCTTCCTCCTGCTGTGCCTGCCAATCGCTCATCAGGACGGCCTCAACAGGGGTCTGCGTCACACCATCAATCTGCTGATGGACGATGACCTGCTGCGCTGCACCGAGCGGACGAATCACAATGCCGATGGTGAACGGCTCATCGGCCAGCGGGTGACGCGAAAAACGTTCTTCAGGGAGTTGTTCGTAAGGGTGTTCCTGGCCGAGAGGGTGATGAAGAATCGACATGATGAGTATGTCCCGTAAACACCATCGCATTGCAATGGTGATGTGTAGGGGCGACCCATGGGTCGCCCGATTAAATCGCACAATACATATGGATTGGGGCGACCTATAGGTCGCCCCTACAATCCTCTGAGTCGGGGTGAGGGTACTACTTCAACAGCACGTCAATCTCAGTCTTGGCCTGATCCAGCGCTTCCTGGGCCGTGGCTTCGCCATCGACCACGCGGGTGAGCTGGGCGTTCACCGCATCCTGCATTTCGCTCTGGCGCACGATAACGGGCGGTGTCACTGGGCTTTCCAGCGCCTCAAACACAGCCGCACGATTGGCGGGCGGGGTCTGCTTAAGATAGGCATCAAAGTATTCGGGCTTGTTCAGGGCGGGCAGTTCCCAACCTGTCTCAACACGCACCGTCGCGGCGATTTCGCTCGTCGTCAGGAATTCAGCCCAGGCCGCAGCCGCTTCGGGATTCTTGGTCGTGGCCGATACTGCGACACCGTTGGCGAAGAAATGATGACCATGATTTTTCATCATCGGCTCAATCTGGATATCCCATTTGAACGGCACATCCTTGAAGGCGGCAAACTGCCAGATGCCCGTCACGTACAGGCCCAGCTTGCCACTGGCAAACAATTCGGTGTCCGACACACCCGACAGATCAGCAGCAGTTGGCATCAAGCCATCCTTCATCAGGCTGACCATCCATTCCAGCGTGGCGACGCAGGCAGGCGAGTTGATGGTTGATTCGGTCTTGTCGGCATTCAGGAATTCGCAGTCACCATTCTGGGCGGCCTTCTTGTAGAACTCCCAGAATTGAACGGGCGAGTAGATGCCCCAGGTATCCTTGTCCAGAGCGCGGATGGCTTTGGCCGCCTTGACAGCATCATCCCATGTCCATGTGTTCGTCGGGTATTCAAGCTTGGCCTTATCGAACAGGTCGGCATTGTAGAACAACAGCACATCCGAGAACGATTCAGGCAGCGCCAATTGCTTGCCTTCGTAGCTGAACGCTTCAAGCGCTTTGGGGTAGAACGGCGCATCCTTGCTCACCATGCTCGAAATATCGAGCAGCGTATTGTTGGCGGCATAGGTCACGAAGTTTTCATAGTTCAATTCAAACACATCCGGCGCATCGCCGCTGGCAACACCGGCCTGGAGCAATGTGAAATAATCAGCAAAGGGGGCATTCTCCACGACGACATCAATCTTGGGATTCTTCGCTTTGAAGTCAGCAATGATCGTGTCCAAATCTTTCAGATGATCGGGAGCCGCTGAAAAGGTGAAATAGCGAATGGTGGTGACATCCTGCGCCGCAGCGGGCGAGAAGACCGCCGCCAGAGCCAGGAGCATGACAAGGAACATCGTTTTGCGAAACATTCAAACAACCTTTCAAAAGAGACACAGAACATTAAAACAAGCGCATTCCGTCGCTTGACGAAACCTAACCCTTGATGCCGCTGGAGACCACTCCGCGGACAAACCAGCGCTGCGCCAGCATATATAGAAGGAGGATGGGCAGCACCGTGATAACGGCCCCTGCCATGACCATATTCCACTCGGTCAAGGCACGCGGGCCAGCTTGCAATGTGGCAAGAGCCACCGGAAGCGTCTGAACAGCCGCCTGTCGCGCCACAAACAGCGGCCACAGGTAGGAATTCCACAGTCCCATGAAGCTGAAGACCGCCAGGGTCGCCAGCGCAGGCTGCGAGAGGGGGAGCACAATTTGCCAGAAGATCGTGAACGGGCTGGCTCCATCCACCACTGCTGCCTCTTCAAAATCTTTGGGCAGGCCGAGGAAGGATTGGCGCAGCAGAAATGTGCCGAAGGCGCTAAACAATGCAGGCACGATGAGGGCGGCATAGCTGTTCATCCAGCCCAGGGAGCGAATGAGGATAAACTGCGGGATGACCAGCACCACTGACGGAATCATCATCGTCGCCAGATACATCACGAACACCGTATCGCGGCCCCGCCACTGCATCCGCGCAAAGGCAAACGCCGCCATCGATGAGACGAAAATCTGCCCTATCGTGCCAACGATGCCGACGAACACGCTGTTATAGAAGGTGCGTGCCAGATCGATGCGCTCGGCCAGCCCAGTGTAGCTCTCCAGGGTGAGCGGATTGGGGATCAGGCGCGGCGGCATTTCCAGGATGTACTGCTGCGCCTTAAGTGATGTGCTGAACATCCACAGGAACGGCAGCACCATAATCGCCACCAGCACGATCATGACGATCACGGCGGGCAGCGCACGCGGCAAGCGGCGCACAGGCAGCGACACGGCAGGCACGCGAGAGGAGGAAGACGGCGCGAGGGCATTAATCGACCTCATAGTATACCCACCGTTTCTGTAAGCGCAGTTGAACAAAAGTGATGATGAAGATCAGCACGAACAGCACCCACGACATCGCCGAAGCGTAGCCCATGCGGCTGTAGCTGAAGGCATTTTTCACGACTTCCGTCACGATCACTTCAAGCTGGCGATCTGCCGCGCTGTCACGCATGGGCATGAGCCACACCTGATCGAAAATCTGAAAATAGTTAATGAGCAGTGTGATAGCGACAAAAAACATCGTCGAACTGAGCAGCGGCAGTGTGATCGAGCGCATCGACTGCCAGCGGTTGGCTCCATCGATACGGGCCGCCTCGTAATAGGTTTCGGAGATGGCTTGCAGGCCGCCCAGATACAGCAGCGCGATGTAGCCCACATCTTTCCAGATGCTCGTGATGACCATCGCATACAGCGCCGTTTGCGGATCGAACAACCAAGCTGGCCCTGTGATGCCCACGAGCTTGAGGCCATAGTTGACGAGGCCATACTGCGGATTGAAAATCCATTTCCAGATCAGCGACACCACCACCCACGACGCCACAACGGGCAAAAATGTCGCCGTGCGTACAACCACGATGCCGCGCAATTTTTGATTGAGAAAGAGCGCCAGTGCCAGCCCCAGGACGAAGACCGCAGGCACATACAGCACAATGAAGCTCAGGGTGTAGCGCATGGCCCGCCAGAAATCCGCGTCAGCCAACAGTTCTTTAAAATTGTCCAGGCCGATAAATTTGGGAGCAGACAGCATATTCCAGTCGTGAAAGGCCAGCCCAAAGGATGAGACGATGGGATACACAATGAACAGCAGCATCCCGATCAGGCTTGGCGCGAGAAAGAAGAAAACCCATGTCCATTTTTGTGCGCCGTGCTGACCAATCATTCCAAACTTCTTTCATTCAGTGAAATAACTTTGTGAAAAAAAAGCGTCTTATCCATGCGCCTGCGCTTCAATCAGGGGCGATTCAAACACCTTGCTGATGACGAGACTGGCTGCACCCCGCGCCCATGCCTGATCGTCGGTTGGCTCAATGATGACCTGTGTACGATCCAGCAGCCCATTGAAGGTGTAGCGCCGCATGGCTTCCATCATCGGCTGTAAGCGATGTTCGCCCACCACAACCCCTTCTCCACTCACGATGATCAGCGGCGGACACAGTAGATTGATGATGGTCGCCAGCCCCACACCCAGGTACTCCCCGCTGGCCGCCAGCGCATTGCGAGCACGCTTGTCGCCGGCATTCGCCAGCGCAATCACATCGGCCAGCGTGCGCGTGGAGGCTGTCTCCGGGAAGACGGTGCGAATGACCATCGGATCAGAGGCATTTTCTTCCAGCGTTCCGGCATCTACTGCCAGGCGGCTCTGACTCAGATTGAGGGTGATATGGCCGATTTCTCCCGCGCCACCCTGTGCGCCCTGATACAACTGCCCCTCAAGCATCATGCCCATGCCAACGCCGCGCCCAACGGTGAACACCACAAAATTGGGATGATGGCGACCTGCGCCAAAGAGATATTCGCTCAAAGTGAGAGTATTCACGTCATTTTCAACGTAGATGGGCAGCCCAAGATGTTTTTGCACGAGCGCCGCCAGCGGGACATCATGCCACCCCGAGTACGGCGAGTAATGCACGATGCCTTCGTGCGGATTGATGACGCCCGCCAACCCGATGCCCACACCGAGCACGTTGGAGGGGGCCAGACCGCTGGTCTGCACCACATCATGTACGAGATTCGCGATGGATTCGGCGGTGGTTTCGGGGGATGTGTGGCGGCTGATGCGATACAAATCGCTGCCATACGTCCCATAATGCAGCACGCGCCCTTCAAAATCCGTCACCGCACAGACAGCGCGATCTTCCATAAGTTTGACGCCAACGGCATAGCCTGCATGGGGATTGAGGCGCAGCAGCGTTTGGCGGCGTCCGCCCGTTGATTCGCTTTCGCCTGTTTCGAGCAGCCACTTTTTGTCGATCAGATCCGTTACGATCTGCGACACAGCGCCTGTGCTCAAGCCCGACACCTCTGTAAGCTGTGTGCGCGAGAGATGCCCTTCGCGGCGAATGATGTTGAGAAGCAGATTGCGGTTCATCGCCTTAATGAGATTACGATTCCCGCGTACCAGAGTTTTAAACATCTTTTTTCATTCAGTGAAAAAACTTTCACTAAAAATAGGCGATTTTTCAGCCGTTGTCAAGGGGGTTATGTCTCATATGCACCAACTTAAGGATTTTGTGCTCATTGTGGGTCAAAGACGCGGCAAAAGCGCTTGCGCCAGGGACTGAAAGTCCCTGTCTCCCATCTTGCGAGGTTGAAAACCCCGCCCCAACACGCCCAAACAGACTGTTTCAGCAGGACTTTCAGTCCCGCAAAAGGCAAGGCAGGGGTTTTCAACCCCTGACGACAGGGCATTAGAGAGATCAAGCAGGTTCGATTTGCTTAAGGCTTTTCCAAAGAAATAGCCGTTCCCATTCAGAGAGGGGCAATACGAACAAACCATTTTTGGATCGTCGTCCGTGATTATCTTGTGGCTTGTCCTTTTATTCTACATCGTCTT
>DAOTUR010000058.1:0-15354 GCA_034436915.1 Anaerolineae bacterium | reverse complement strand
GGGAGCCAACCGTGTCGTTCACACAAAACCGTCTCATAACGTTGTCGAGGTGAACATTATCCGTGAAAACGGAAACGGCTCGGAGCGAGCCAGCGGTCACTCAAATCGCTCCCTCCCTTCGGGGAAAGCACTCTGACGGCTATACCTACCAGAAAAGACAAGGCGCTCTCCCTCCCCATGCCTCAAGGCAGGGGTCTCTCGCGCCGATTCGATGAAAAATAAGTAACCATTCACCTATCCGTGAGAAGCGTGAGCGTGGGCACGATGCATCGTGCTCACGCCAAATTCCCTACAAATCACCAGGGCACGACACATCGTGCCCCTACGCCTACCCCGCCACACTGATTTTTAGGAATAAATAAGGTTGTCGTAGGGACATGGCCTGCCGTGTCCACCCATTCGGACAAGGCGGGCCTTGTCCCTACGACCTCAAATCGAAATAGGCGAGAAGGAACAACCCTATCAATCGTCCTTCTCCCCCTTGTCCTTACACTTCCATTTGCCCATGCCGCTCATGCCGCTTTCCTTCCAGTAGCAGTCCCCATTCCCGCCGTTCGTATCGCCGCTGGTCGTCGTCGTCGTATTGACGTTGACGACAATATTGACGACCACCAGCACAAACGTCCCGCCGCTGGCCTGGAAGTTGCCTTGCACCCGCACAAACTGGCCCACCTGGACACGTTGCAGCAGAGGATCATCATCTGCCAGTTGAACGGCAATGCCGTTGATGACGATGAGATTGCCCGTGATCGACTCAACAGGCCCTTGCAGGCTCACCGTCGCGCCATCCATGAGCGGCACATCGGAGACATTGCTGATGACCTGGGCGACCACGACACCTGTGCTGTTATACGCGCCCTCAATCCGCACAATATCGCCAATCTGAATGAGATTGAGCATGGGATGATTGGCTTCGACTTCAACCTCAAAATCGTAGACGGTGATGATGTTATTGACAATGTTGATCACCGGGCCTTCGATCACGATGAGAGCATCGGCGGTGGCCGTTGGCGAGGCGACAGGTATGCTTGTGCTGGTCTGTGTCACAGAGGGCGAGACAACAGGCATAGGCGTACTGCCCTCTGTCGCAGCGGGCGAGACAACAGGCAGAAGCGTGCTGGTCTCTGTCGCAGATGCGGGCCGTGTTGAGACAAAAACAGCGGGCGGGATGAGCGGTGGTGCTGTCTCAGCAGTGGCGCTTAAGGCGGGCTGTGGTGTCATCGTAGCGCGGCCTGTACTTGTCACAGAGGGCGACGATGTGGTTGCTTGCGTCATGATAGGCGTGATCATTGGTGTCTCAGATCGCATCAGCGTGGGCGTGGCCTGCGGCATGGCTGTGGATGTGAGGCCCGATTCCGTCTTGTCGGCAGACCGATTGAACAGGATGACGCCAATCACAAGCGCCGCCGCAACGATGACCGCCACCACCACCACCAACCGCACAAGGCGCAGGCGGGCTGCCGATGCTGCGGCCTGCTGATTGATCGCACGATAATCTGTGAGCATCCGCTGACGAATGGCATCACGGGCCAACGGGCCGATTTCAAGGTGCGGGATGGCCTGAATCTGTTGGATGAGGGCCTGTTCTTGCGGGGAAAATGGCTCATTGATCATGATTTATCCCCCCGACTTGAGCCGCGTTTCTGATTGAAATTCTCGAACTGCTCGGCCAGCGCTTTCAGGGCGCGATACTGCATCGAGCGCAGCGCCTCGGCAGATTTGTTCATGATGGTGGCGATTTCCGTATGAGGCAGATTCTCAACAAAGCGCAGGACGAGCAGATTCTGATAGTCTTCCGGCAGCGCCTTGACCGCGAGACGCATCCGAAGCTGATCTTCCTGCTTGGCGACACGATCCAGCGGGTCGGTATCGCTGGTCGGCTGATTGTCCAGCAGCGGCGCATCAGGGCCTTTTTTGTTGGCGCGGTAATGATCAATCACGAGATTGGCCGCAATGCGAAACAGCCACGCTCGGAAGGGAAAGCCGTGATCTTTATACTGTGCCAATCCCTTAACCATGCGTAAAAAGACCTCCGAGGTGAGATCCTCGGCAGTTGTCCGCGATCCAACCCGATAGCTGATGTATTCGAAGATAGCCTCTACATACGTTTCATACAGACGTGTGACCGCCTGCTCATCGCCCGCCTGGGCCTGGGCAATGAGGTCGCGTTCAGTTGGTATCGGCTGCATAACCCATCCCTATCGGACGTGGCGGCTGTCCACCATACGGCGCAGACAGCCTGACATCGATCCACATGTGTTTAAACGAGAGAGGGAACAGGGTGTGACGCATCTGCATAAGGACTGATCCTTGACCAATTTTCGGAATGAGCGATGAAACCGCGTCACATCGCGGCGCGATCTCCGTTATAGCTTTCAGTGATACAGGATAAGGAGATCATTTTCATGTTTCATACCGTTCAAAAACAGGGTTTGACCCTACTTGTCATCGTGTTTCTTCTCATGTCTGTGCTGGTCGTTCCGACGTTTATTCACGCTCAGGACAGCACAGCCACCCCACAGGGCGCGGCCATTCAAATTTCCGGACCGATTGGTCAGATGGGCAATGGGACGTTCACCGTCTCCGGCCTGACCGTCGATATCAGCGGCTTGACGCTCAATGCCACCCTCACGGCAGGGACAGTTGTCTCCGTCAGCGGGATTCTCACGGCCAACAATATCATTGTGGCGCAAACAGTGGTGATTAACATCGTCAATCCCACCCAGACGCCACCCGCGTTTGTCACCGCGACGGCCACGCCTGCCGTGACAGCCACTGCCACGCCTGCCGTGACAGCCACCGCCACAACTGCCGTGACGCCTTCCGCAACGGTCACAGGCACACTTTCGCCCACGCCTGCTGTGACGCCAACAGGAACGCCGAGTTCCAATATCATTATCGTGATTGAAGGGCCTGTCATCAACATCGTCAACAATATCATCACCATCTACGATTTTGATATCGAAGTGGATAAGCGTCACCCGATTCTCAATCTGATTCAGATTGGCGATCTCGTGCGGATTGAAGGCGCATATGGCGTGGGCAGCGTGGTCATCGCCACCGTCATCAGCAATCTGTCGGATATGACGCTCGTCAGCGGCGCGTCGGTCAGCCTTGAGGGGCCGGTTGAGTCGATCAATGGCAGTATCATCGTCGTCAACAGCATCTCAGTGCAGTTGGCCGCCAACGATCCGCTGCTGACGACGGTACAGGTCGGCCAGTTTGTCAGCGTGCAGGGCAACTTCCAGAACAATAACGGCACGTTTATATTGGTCGTGGTCAACATCATTGTCAATGTGAATACGACGGTGAACAACCCCAATGGTGAGAGCGACTGCTACTGGAAGGAAAGCGGTATGAGCGGCATGGGCAAGTGGAAATGCAAGGACAAAAAGGACAAGAAAAAGGACGATTAGTATCTCAACAAGATGAGAATGACGGACGTTTTTGTAGGGGCGTAGCGTGCTACGCCCTGCAATTTAAGGTGGTCGGACTAGGTTCGTAGTTGATTTTGGGGTGGGCGAGACATGTGTCGCCCCGACATCTGCCACAAACGTGTAACGAACGGACACGGCAGGCCGTGTCCCTACGACAACATCGTTTATTTCTAACGATCATGGTGGCGAGATGCTAAAACGAATGCGTATCACTCATAAAATGGCCGATGCTGTGTCCATGCCAGGGCGCACAGCCTCAGCCCGGCCCGTGTCTGCCATCACATGGAAACAGCTTGCGCCGTTTTTGATCGTCTTTTTCAGCGGCGCAAACCTGATGCTGATCCAATGGGTGATGACCCGCGAGATGACAACGCTGCTGTTGGGGACGGAACTGGTCATTTTGCTGATCTCCGTCTCCTACTTCATCGGCGTCTCCATCGGCTATGGGCTGGCCGGGCGCATCACGCGCCGCTGGTTGCCTGTGTTGGGCGTTATCACGCTGGCGCTGCATCTTACGCTGCCGATCACGTTTCGCGTGCTGGTGGTGTGGTTGGGCGCACAGGGGGCATATGGGGCCGCCTTTCTGCTGCTGCCCCTGCTCACGCCGTTCGTGGTGTCGATGTTCTACAGCCTGTTTTTGCCACAGTTGGCCGATGATGGCACAGCGGGCCTCGGTTCGCTCTACCTCGTGGAATTGATGGGTGCGATCTGCGGCGTGGGCGTGCTGGTCTTCGTAGCGGATCGCGGCCTGCAAACCGTCTACGTCATTTACAGCATCGGGCTGCTGGCGATCCTCATCAGCCTGGGCATACGGCGCTGGCTGGCGGGGCTGCTCATCGCGGCAACGGCGGCGTGGCTGCTGGTGTTTCCGCTTGCCAACCTGTGGAGCAACACGCTGTGGTACACCGGTCTGCTCGGCGTCCCAGAAGGAACACACATCCTGTATTCAGCCTACAGCCCCTATCAAAAGGTCGATGTACTCGAACTGCCGGATGGCGAACGGGCGCTGTATCTGGATGGCCTCGCGCATTTTGACGGCTCGGATGGCATTCGCCTCAATATCATCGTTGGGGAGATTCCATCGCGGCTGATAAATCCGCAAAATTCGCTCGTGATTGGCGCGGGCGCGATGCAAACCGAGCAGCTCATCGCCGCACATGGCGGGCAGGTCACAACTGTCGAACTTGATCCCATCGTGGCGGATGTCGGGGAGCGGCTGTTTTATCAATACAATCAGATGGATCGCCTGACAAACCGCCACGTGGTTGTGGACGATGCCAAGCATTTCCTCGCCAATACCGATGAGCGTTACGATCTCATCGTCGGGGATACGCCTGCCGCCTTCAGCATCCAGCCCGCGACCCTGTATTCTGTGCCGTTCTATAAGGCGATTCACAATCATCTGACGCCGGGCGGCATTTTCATCGGCAACATGACGAGCAGCTTTGTTCCTGGCGATAATGTCTCGCGGCGGGTGGCGGCATCGGTGCTGCAAGCCTTTAAACAGGTCATCGTCATCACGCCCGACTCAGTGGGTTGGAGCTTCATCATCGCCGCTGATGATCTGCCCTTCACCCGCGCCGACCTGGAAGCCGCGCTGCGCCAGAGCGGGGAAACGCGCTTTTCCATCTTCGAGACCGCCGCTGTCCAGGCCCTTGCGGGCGATGCCGCGCCGATCACGCTGGATTCGATGGATTTTGTGCTGCAAACCAGCGCCGAATGGATCGCTGATCGCTTGCATTGGAGCCAGGATTAAGCTATGAAAATCGTGCGTCTGATCTATCCCTCGCTGGTGGGCGGGCTGCTCGGCCTGCTGCAAACGGGCCTGTTCTTTCAACTGGCGTTCACGCTGTCGTCAGGCGTCCGCACCTTCCTGATGATCACCGTGTGCTGGCTGCTGGGCAGTGCCATCGGCCTGCGGCTGGCGAAGCGCGTTACATGGTCATTGAATATCGTGCTGGTGACGGCGCTGCTGGCCTATTTTGGCTGTGTGGCGCTCCTCGGTCTTGCGCCGTTTAACACCGATATCTGGCCGCTGTATGCCCTGCTGATCGTGCTCATGGGCGTCTATCCGGGCGTATTTTTTGTACGATTGGGCGATCACTATACTGTCCGCACGCTGTTTTTCCGTGAAAACAACGGGTTTATACTGGGTCTGGTCAGCGGCACACTGTTCTTTCTCATCCTGGGACGATTCGCCCTGTGGACGCTGCCGCTGCTGGTCGGCGGCATTGTCATCCTCTGCACCATCGCGTTGTTTCGGCCCCAGGATGTAGAGCATGATGGCATCCTTTTTAAACCGCTCAAGGAGATCAATCTATGAAATTCTCTCGTATCGCCCTCTTGATTCTGTTTTGTCTCATCTCGGCCCTGAGCGTGTTTGCTCAGGAGACCACTGTGCCGGATCTCGTCGGCCTGAATGCACCCCAGGCCGCCGCCGCCCTCAATCGGGTCGGGCTGCGCCTGGGCGCACAAAACGCCATCGGCTGGACGGAGGCGTCCGGCAAGCCGCAAAATACTGTCGGGGAGCAGTCACTGGCGGCAGGCACGAGCACAGTGGCAGGCACAGCTATCGATGTCACGATCCTGCGCTCGCCCAACATTGCGCTGGTGTATGACGACAATGACCTCACGCTCATCAATCTGGTGAACAGCCCGCTCAATACGGGCGGCCTGTCGTTTACATCGAAGGAAGGCCCAGCGGCCTCATTTGCGGCCACGCGCTGGATTGGGGCTTTTCCGCCGAACGGCTGCGGCCAGGTGTGGTCGATCAGTCATCGCGGCGCAAAAGAGGTCGCGGGCTGCGATACGAGCACGACGACATGGGTGTCCACCAACAAGACCGATTCGCACTTCTGGACGGCTGTCAATGGTGTCGTGAAATTCAGCATCATGGACAATGGCATTGAGCGGGCGGTGTGCGATGCGGCCACCGTCGGCACGCAGAATGCCCCGCTGCGCTGCGAGGCGTTCGTGTCCGGCAGCGGTGATGGCAGCGAAATCACCGATTACGTCTATTTTGCCTACACGACGGAGGCTTTTGTCATGTTCGACAAATCGCCCAGTAAGTGGATGCCGACAGCGCAAACGACGATCTTCAACAACAATCCCAGGATTTCGATCCCAGGGGCGGCGCTTGCGATTGGTGATCCGACATTGTTTCACAACCCTGCGATTGCTGCCGATGTGCGGCAGCTTGCGCCCGGCCAATGCCTGTTCCTCACCAGCGACAATGCGAATGCAGCCCTGCCTGAGCCGTGTGATCCCATCGCCCGACTCGATCTCAAATCGGATGTGGCCTTCTGGCTGGCCCCCTTCCAGATTCAGGGCGCAAACAGCGATGCCAAGCACGAGTGTCCGGCGGCGGTGGCCGATAAAGTCACGATCTGCGTTGTGCCGCGCTAGAGGTTTTGTGAGGGCAAATGGGGCGCCCCATTTGCCCCAACTTAAGACAATCCATCTTTTAAGGACATTGCTCGCCGCGTTGTCGGAGGCTAAAGCCCTCCGCCTACAGTGACAAAGCCCCATGAATGGGGCTACAAACCCGCCTGCTCCCATCAATTCCTTCGCCAATTTTGAAAACACAGCCAAATCCGCCTTTTTGAAGCAAATTTGATCGTAATCATTCACCTCTCCGTGAGAATCGTGGGTTTTTAGGGGCACGATGGATCGTGCCCTGGTGATTTGTAGGGAATTTGGCGTGGGCGCGATGCATCGCGCCCCTACAACGGCCTTTGTCGCATGGATAGCTGAATCATTACATTTGATCCCAAAACTTGGTTTATAAAAGGTCACAAAGTGCCAAATTTTGGCGAAAACCCTGCTTTTCCAGGTACTCTGGATTTTGGCGAAGGTATTGCCCATATACAGCAATTTAAGGAATTTGTGCTCCTTGTGGTGGGATTCTGCTGGCTCGTCGGAGGCTGAAAGCCCCCGCCTTCATCAACCCAAGCCCACTGAGCCGTAGGCCACCGCAGGTAAGGGGCTGATGTTAGCCTCCTCGCTTTGGAATAGCCCCTTGAGCGGGCTTGTCCTTCACTCAGGCGGAGGCTTTCAGCCTGCGATGACAGGACAAAAGCGGGATTGACGACGGGATATTGGCTTAAGTTGTTGCATATGGGCTACAAACCCGCCTGCCCCCTCGCCATAAGCCCCGTAAACGGGGCTTGGTACTCCCTAGACAGACGGCTTTAGCCTCTGGTGTGAGCGGATGCCGCGGGCTGATCAGAGGCCACATACCCTTAAGTTGCTGTCTATCGGGCGCAGCGGGCTGCGCCCCTACACAAACGTCTCTCAGACGTTCAATGATTGGGATCATCCGTAGGGACACGGCCCGCCTTGTCCCATATGCACCAACTTAAGGATTTTGTGCTCATTGTGGGTCAAAGACGCGGCAAAAGCGCTTGCGCCAGGGACTGAAAGTCCCTGGCTCCTGTGTTGCGGGGTTGAAAACCCCGCCCAAACACGCCCCAAAAGATTGTTTCAGCGGGACTTTCAGTCCCGCAAAAGGCAAGGCAGGGGTTTTCAACCCCTGACGACAGGGCATAGGCGAGATTAAGAAGGTTCGATTGTCTTAAGTTGCTGCATATGGGAGGGAGAAAAGCCCCTCCTTGCGAAGCGGGGAGGGCCAGGGAGGGGTCATTCTTGCATCATCTCCCGATACACATTCACCGTCGCCGCCGCCACCTGTGCATGAGTGTAATGCTGCAAGACATGGGCGCGGCCTGCCTGTGCCAATCGTGCGCGTTCGGCAGGATCATCGAGCAGACGTTGCAGCGCCTGAGACAGCGCCATGCAGTCCGCCTCCGCCACCACCACGCCCGCGCCGCCGATCACATCCGGGATCGCGCCGCTGTCACTGCCCACCACAGGCACACCGGAGGCCATCGCCTCGATGAGCACGCGGCCAAACTGCTCTTTCCAATTGGGCCGTGTGAGCGAGGGCAGCACCAGCGCATCCAGCCTGTGATACTGCATCGGCATCTCGGTGGACGGGACTTGCCCGACGAACGTCACGCGCTCGGCAATGCCCAACGCCTGCGCCCGCTGCACCAGTGCCTCATGCAGCGGCCCGCCGCCCACAAAGCGCAGATGCCAATCGCCCCTGAGCTGCGCCACCGCTTCCAGCAGCAGCGCCACGCCTTTTTCCTCGACCAATCGCCCCAGGTAGCCCATCGTAAACGGACGCGATGGCCGTTCAGCAGCAGGCTGAAACAACTCAGGGTCTGTCCCAAACTGCGGAATCACCGTGATAGGTTTCTGAGTGCCTTTGGCCCGCAGCACATCCGCCGCACTTTGCGTCCCCGCCAGCGCCTGATCGACAGAGCGCATGACCCACGCTTCGCCCCAGGAGAATGGTGCGGGATAGGAGCGCTCGATATTTTGCCATGTGAAAAAGAGGGTTTTCGCCTTGAGCCGCCGCGCCAACCACAGCGCGTGCCATGTCGCCGCGTTGTAGGCTTCCTCGTCAATGTGGACGATGTGCGGCTGAAATTCGCGCATGACGCGGCCCAACGTGGGATACCAGTGCAGATGAAAATTGCCATTCAGGGTGATGGGGATGGCCCGCAGATCGTAGCCGCTGGTATACACGCGCTCAAGCGGCTGTTCCCCGCGTTCATCGCGCCATGAGGGAGGCACAAGCGTGAGGAGATTAACATCCTGTTGGGCGATCAACTCAAGCTTGCGCTGATAGATGCCCACAATACAGGCTTTCGAGAGCATCAAAACACGCATCACATATCCTCAGCACAAACGACTGAACCGCGAAGACGCAAAGAGCGCACAGATATTTGATATAAGGTCTTTCTTTGCGGTTTATTTTCTCTTGAGAAATTCTTCATAGACAGCTTTTGTCTCGTCGGCCATCCGTACCGCGCTAAAATGCTGCTCCAGCCGATCTTCGCCGTTCATGCCCATATACGCCCGCAGACTGCGATCCGGCAGCAGACGCCGCAGCGCCTCAGCGAAGCCCTCCACGTCACGCGGCGGCACGAGCAGGCCTGTCTCGCCATCAATCACGACTTCTGGGATGGCGCTGACGCGGCTGGCGACAATTGGGAGCTGTTTGGACATGGCCTCAAGCAGCACAAGGCCGAAGCCCTCCCACAGGCTCGGCATGAGGAAGACATCCAATCCGGCCATGAGTCCCGTCACATCCTCGCGCCAACCCAGAAAGCGCACGCGCCCAAACTGCGCCAGATCGCCCGCCTCCTGTTCCAGCGCCGCCCGCAGCTCGCCATCGCCCGCAATTAGCAGGTAGGCATTGGGGAATTCATCGGCAATCTGGCGGAAGGCGCGAATCCCATACATGACGCCCTTTTGCTCAACGAGGCGGCAGGCCATGCCCACTAACAGTGCATCCGACGCAAGGCCCTGCTCCGCGTGCAGCCGTTCGCAGGCCTCGCGCAGATGATTGGGTTGGAGCGGGCTGTACTCAAAGCCGTAGGGGACAACGCGCACCTTTTGCGGCGGCGCACCTTCAATCTCAATCGCAAAACGCCGAATCGATTCTGAGATGGCGATGCCTGCTGTGACGCGATTCCAAATCTGCTGATTGAGCCAACGCACCGGACGCCGCCGCCGAAAGGCATCATCGTTGTGCCGCCCGGTGATCACGACAGGCACGCCCGCCCAGCGTGCCGCAGGCAGACCGAGCACATCGGCATGAATCAAATGGGTATGCACGACATCGGGTTTGGCCGCCTGGAAGACCTGTTTGAGCCGCCGAATGATCAGCACATCGGCATCCTGGCGAATGATCAGGCGCTGGACGGGAATGCCGCGCTTTTCCGCCAGATCAATCATCTCGGTCATGAGATTTTGCGGCTCAACCAGCAGCACAAGTTCGGCGTCCACGCCGCGTGCGCGTTGTGCCGACAGCAGGATGAGCAGATGACGTTCCGCGCCGCTGATACGGGTCGCTTTGATGCAGTGAAGGACTTTCATCGAGAACGGCTCACCGGGGGATACACATATCGGTTAAGGGTGCAGGTTTGGTGGAAACGATTACCAGCCGAGATGCAAGCGCGGCGGCAATGTCTCGGCCTCAGTATACCGCCCTGACAAAAAAATTGGCAGCATGTGTTTACCCTACACCCCAACCCCTCTCCCACTGCGTGGTAGAGGGGCTTTTTTGTACTGCACCCCTCGCGCCCTTGTGGGAGAGGGGCCAGGGGTGAGGGGTTGCAAAACCGCGCACTCCAAAACTCAGGTTAAAATGTTCACGATAGTTTTTGGAGAGATAGGACGTTCTAAACCCCTCAATCAATCATCTCAAACGCATCACGCGGTAAATTGCAGCGTCCCCAGGATGCTGTTCAAAAGATCAACCTCGACTGCGGGAATGACGCTCGGCGTGCGTGACGACTGACCATCCCAGGTAGCACGCTTCAACTCATACACCGTGAAGACATAATACTGATTGTTGTGCGGAATGATCACCTGTTGAATGCTCTGGGGTGTGCCGCCGCCGACGGAGCCAACATATCCGCTGAGGCGGCGGGCCGGGTACTGCCCGATGGTGATGGCGCTCACATCGCTGATGACAGGTGCTCCATCGCCGCGCGCTTCTTCGGGATTCACGTCCGTGACATAAATCTCAATTTGCTCGTCAATCCACACCCGATCATTGTCGCCATCTTCCACCACGTCAATGCCTTGGGGCGGCTGAAAGGTATAGGCGTGTTTTGTATTGACGTAAGGCACAGATGGAAGCACATCCGGCGTGCCATCAAGCAGCAGACCTGTGGGCGTGGAGGCTGCCGACTGCGGGTCTGTCAGGTTACAGGCCGCCAGGAGGAGCACCATCAAGATCAGGATATATTTTTGCATCGTGTGAAACCCTTTATCACCCCTCATCGCCTCACAAACGTAATCATTCATTTATCCATGCGATGAAGGCGGTTGTAGGGGCGCGATGCATCGCGCCCACGCCAAATTCCCTACAAATCACCAGGGCGCGATGCATCGCGCCCCTACAAACCCACGATTCTCACGGATAGGTGAATCATTACTCACAAACTATAACACAAGATGATGAGTGATAAGGGAGACTGCTCTTGCTTGGTGCATCTCAACGGAACACATCGTATGAGAAACGAACGTTCTTGCCCGGTTTTGCACCCCTCTAGCCACGCAGTGGGAGAGGGGCCGGGGGTGAGGGAATGAGACCCTCTTTATTCCTGGCGCAGCGCCCGCGACGTGTTGAGCGTGGACAGACGCCATGCCGGATAAATGCCCGCGATGAGCGCGGCGATCACGGCCACCGCAAACGCCGTAATGAACTCCTGCGGCAGCGGGATAAACTGCATCGTCCAGCCAAATGAGCGCACATTGATGACGTAGATCAGCACCAGCGCCAGCACCGCCCCAATCGGCAGCGCCAGCAGGCCCGCCACGATGCCCATCAAGCCCGTTTGCAGCAGCGTATACGCCCACAACTGCCGCCCGCTCATGCCGTTGGCCCGCATGACACCGTATTCGCGGGTGTGCTCCAATTGCAAGGCCAGCAGCGCCGACAAAATCCCAATGAAGGCGACCAGTGTTGCCAGCAACCGCAGCGCAATCGTGATAGTGAAGGTGCGCTCAAAGATGACGAAGACGCTTTCGCGCAAGGTGCGATTGCTCTGCACCTGCAAATCCGTCCCAGTGAGCGATGTAGTTTTCAGGCGTTCGATCACCGCATTCAAATCGGCATCGGGCTTGATGAAGGCCGCGAGGCTGCTGATAGCGCGATCTTTATAGGCGCGATCATACGCCTCGCGGCCCATGACCACCACGCCCTGATCGGTGCTGTAATCGTAGAACACGCCAAAAATCGTGAACGTCTGTGCGCCCTGGTCGGTTATGAGCGTGAGTGTATTGCGTTCAGGCGTGATATTGCGGCGGAAGGCAAATGGCTCACTCACCATGATCTGCCCGCCATCCAGCGCGACCTGCGTCGCGCTATTGGGCGCATTATTCCAGACGAAGGGGCGGTTCAGTCCAATGTCAAAATCAACTGCATTGAGATTCACCAGCGGCAGGGTGGGGTAATCGGGGGCGTTGACCTGCACACGGCGCGACGCAGAGACACGATCCACGCCCTCGGTCTGCAACACAAGATCGCGCATGGCGGAATCGACAGCGCCGCTGGTTTCATTCACGCTCAACTGTGGCGGCGCGATGAAGATATCCGCGCCCAATGTGGCTTCAAGCCAATTCCGCACCGTGCTGCGAAAGCTGCCAATCATCAGGCTGACGCCGACGATGACGCTCACGGCAATCGTGAGGGCAGCGACAGCAACCGATGTGCGGCTGAGGGAGCGAATCACGGCACGCGGGGCCATGCGCCCCAATACGCCAAAGACAGCGCCCATCGGCGCAATCACGGCGTGCATGGCGAGAAACAGGACAGACGGTGTGATCAATGCGCCGCTGAGGACGACAGAAAAGAGAGCGCCAAAGCTCACGATGAGGCTTTGCGTGGGCAGTTGCAGCAGAATGTAGCCCAGAACAGCGAGGCCAAGTGAGGCCAGCGCCAGATACGGCAGCGAACGGCGCATCCGATCTTCGTACTGCGAACGCTTCATTGTGCCAGCGGGCGGGCTGTTGGTGGCATCGACAGACGGAACGAAGGCCGCGCCCAGGCTGGCCGCCAATCCGAGCGCCGCGCCCTTTGCCAGTGTAAACGGATCGACGCTCAGGCCCGTGACATTGACGGTGAAATACAGATCGCTGATGGTTTGCGCCACGAGGCCCACCGTTAGGCGGCCCAGGATCAGGCCCAGTGCCATGCCGCACACCGTCCCGACGAGGCCTAGCAACAGCGCTTCGCCAATGACGAACGAGAAGATTTGCCCACGTGTCGCGCCCAACGAGCGCAAAATGCCAATTACTGGGCGGCGCTGTACGACGCTGAACGTGACGGTGTTGTAAATCAGGAAAATCCCCACCACGACGGCCAGCAGCGACAGCGCCTGCAAATTGATCTCAAAGGCATCGGTCATCTGCGAGAGGGCGCTGTCCTGCTGCTGCACCGTGACGATCTGTGCGCCCACAGGCAGCAGCGCCGTGATCTTTGCCATATCATATGCGGCGGGCAGGATGAGATCGATGCGGCTGAGACGCCCCTCATAGCCGAGGATATCCTGCGCGGTGGCGACATCCGTCAGCAGCAGGTCATCCAGCGCCTGCTGGCTGTTGGTATCGGTGGGCTGTAACAGGCCGATAATTTTTACGCTGGCCGTTTGTGCGCCGGGCCGCAGCGTGAGCGTATCGCCAAGCTTGAAATCATAGCGATCTGCCAGCGTCTGGCTGATGAGGGCGGTGTTGGGTTCGGTGATGAAGCGCGTGATCTCGGCAAAAGTGCTGCCCGTCTCGCTTTTTACGGCGATGGTTGAGAGATAGGCGCGGAAGGGTGGTTCAGCAAAGGTATCGACGCCCAGAACGCGCAGCGGGCGGTTGTTGGCTTCGATGACGCGCACGCTGACCTGAATGATGGGCGCAATCTCACGCAAACCGAGCGTGCGGCGCAGCGTGGTATAGAGCGTGGTCGGCACGCCTTCGCTGCCCGCGCTGATCTGGTGAGTGGCTTTGCCCGTGACGCTCTCGGTGGACAGAGCGAAGGCGCGGCTGGCGCTGTTATTCGCCAGATCAACAGCGATGACCAGGGCCACACCCAACGCCACACCGAGGATAAAAAGAAGGCTTTGCAGCAGGCGGCGGCGGATATAGCGCAGCGCCAGACGAAGAATTACAGGTTGGAACATAGATCGCCCTCACCAGACATTTGTGATTATTATAACAAAGTCCTGTTGGAACGACATGAGAGGTCGTCAAAATGCCGATAGATAGGCAATGGTGCATGTCTCGATTGTGCGATCATTTTGGCTCACAAAATCAAATTCTGAGGCTCAATTTTTGGTAATCATTCAGCTATCCATGCGACAAAGGCCGTTGTAGGGGCGCGATATATCGCGCCCTGATGATTTGTAGGGGATTCAACGTGGGCAGGATGTATCCAGCCCCTACAAACCCACGATTCTCACGAATAGGTGAATGATTACAATTTTTGGTAGCGAAGAGTCTTTAAAGGGCCAAAGCGCTTTTGTAGGGGCGCGATGCATCGCGCCCCTACGCCAATCCCACCTCAAATTTACGACTTGCACCATTGGTTAGATAGGCAATATCTGCTCAGGACAACTGATTTTGTGCAGTCAATCCCAGGACATGATTTGCAATCGCCATTGCTTCAGGCAAGGTTCGGACAGTGGAATAATTCAGCCGCAGTATCTTGATGACAGTCAGACCGATGAAACGAGCGGCGGGATGGGGCGTAGGATCAATGATAATCACCCAGCGTGTCTTGGGATGAGCACGAGTCAGTATGCGCATGGTCTGCATATTCATCAGATCACGGGCGTATCCAGTCGAACGCGAGACATCAAGGATGCTGCATATGCCTGCCGCTCGCGCTTCTTTCTCTGTCAATTCAAACGCCTGTCCCATCATCTGGCGCATATCGTTCGAGGAGACAATAGCAGAAAACTGGTAACTACTTTGACAATGTCACATTGTATAAATGTTCTAAAAACAGGCGAGAACCTTTTGTAATTTTATGAAACATCAGATCCCGCTCATCTGTGCTTTGAACTTGACTTCATAGAACAAATGTTTAATATGACATTGTCAAACTACTCAGGCTGGTTTTTAGGCATCACTTCATCCTTTGTTAACTCTTGTGCTTGATTATCTGGTCAATAATTTAGGTCAATGGAAAACATGGAGAGATATTTATTATTTAATACCCCATAGCAGATACACAGAGTTGGGATTTTTCCAAGTTGAGATATTTCTCAACTATTCTGTTTAATTTGACGGTTGGTATATTGACGATGAATTAATTTGTACCATAAAAACCAGCCTGAGTAGTTAC
>DAOTUR010000057.1:0-16031 GCA_034436915.1 Anaerolineae bacterium | reverse complement strand
GAACAACTGTGGCCCGGCCACTATCACCATGACCCTGGGCTATTACGGCTGGAAGCAGGATCAAACCTATGCGGCGTCTTATCTCAAGCCGAATAAAGAGGATAAGAACGTCAGTCCATCCGAACTCGTCAATTTCGTCAATACCCAGACGGGCGTGCGGGCGCTCACGCGCATCGGCGGCGATGTCGAGCTTCTCAAGACCTTGATCGCCAATCAGTTCCCCGTGATGATCGAGACGAGCATGATGTTTGAAGCCTATGATTGGGTCGGTCACTACCGCCTGATGATGGGCTATGACGACAACAGCCGCCAGCTCTATGCCTTCGATACCTTCATGGGGGTTGGGCCGGATGGGCGCGGTGTGCCGATTGGATATGTGCAGTTCGATAATGACTGGCAGGACTTCAACCGTAGCTTCATCGTCGTCTATCAGCAGGATCGTGAAGCCGAGTTGATGCAGCTTCTTGGCACACGGGCGACAGAAGAATCGGCGGCGGAACATGCCTTTGATGTGTCGCAGCAGGAAGCCAAAGCCAACGTGCAGGACAGCTTCGCTTGGTTCAATATGGGGACAGCCCTCACGATCATGGGACGCTACGAGGAGGCCGCCAATGCCTACGATCAGGCGCGGCGCTACGATGCGCCCTGGCGGATGCTGTGGTATCAGTTTGGCATGTTTGAGGCGTACTTCAACGTCGGGCGTTACGATGATGTCCTCATCCTGGCGCAGGCCAATCTCAACACAGTGGCCGAGCATGAAGAGAGCTACTACTGGCGCGGTAAAGTCTACGCCGTCCAGGGCCGCAAAAACGAGGCAATGGCTGAATATCAAACAGCCCTCAGCTACAATCCAAATTTTGTAGCCGCCCAGGAAGCCAGAGCCGCACTCGCATCAAGTTGATGATTCATCCGGGGGCAGAGGAAGACACACGGCTGTATTCCTCTGCCTCACCTCACCAAGGAGTCCCTGCGTGGCTGTTCCTTCCGCAGATATGAATGTTGAACGATCTGATACACCTGTGAGCAGCGATGGCGAAACGCGCACGCGGCACATCATTCGCTCAACCATTCTGATGATCTTTCTGTTTGCCACTGCCAAAGTCATCAGTCTGGCCCAGACGTTTATCATTGCCCGCACCTTTGGCATCAGCAAAAGCTACGATGCCTTTGTGAGTGCCAGCCGCATCCCTGAACTTCTGGTGGTCCTCATCGCAGGCGGGGCGCTCAATTATGCGTTTATCCCGGTGTTCAGTGGACTGCTGGCCCAGGGGGACCGCAAAAAGGGTTGGGAGCTGGCAAGTCAGCTCGTGAATACGGTGTTTGGGGCGGCGCTGCTGGTGAGCAGTATCGTATTCATCCTTGCGCCCTGGCTCGTGTCAAACGTCATTGCCCCTGGTTTCGATGTGGCGACGGCGGCGCAGACGGCTGAACTCCTGCGGATTTTGCTGCTTGGTACGATTATCTTCTCTGTGAGCGGCCTTGTGAGTGGGATGCTGCAAAGCCACAATCACTTCTTGCTGCCGTCTCTGTCCCCAATTATGTATGACCTGGGCATTTTGTTTGGGGTGGTGTTCCTCATCAAGCCGTTTGGCCTGAATGGGATTGCCATTGGAACCGTGTTTGGGGCCATCCTGCATCTCTCGATCCAGATTCCCGGCCTGATTCGCTTTCGGGCACGCTGGTCAGCACAGCTCGGTTGGCGCAATCCAACCTTCAGACGCGTGCTGATCCTGATGTTGCCGCGCATTATTGGCCTGGGCGTGTTCCAGATCAACATGCTCATCATGACCAATATTGGCTCACGTCTGAGTGAAGGCTCGATCTCAGCTATTGATTGGGGCTGGCGGCTGATGCAGATTCCGCAGACTCTCATCGGCACAGTGATGGGGATTGTGATCTTCCCCACACTGGCGGCGCTCAGTGCCCTGGGCGATGATGTGGGCAAACGCACATCCTTTAGTGGGGCGCTGCGCTTTATCCTTATTGCCAGCATTCCCTCCGCCCTTGGTCTGCTTCTGGTGGGACGCAATATGATTCGCCTGCTGGAACGCGGCGCGTTCGATGCCTCGGCGTCTGCGCTGGTGTACAGTACCTTGAGTGCTTTTACACTGGGCCTCATTGTGCATTCCATCATGGAAATTGCGGCCCGCGCCTTTTATGCCGATAAAGACACCCTCACGCCGCTCTGGGCCGCGTTGGGGGCAGCCGCCATTAACTTTGTGCTCGCTTATCTCCTCAGCGGTATTTTTCAGGTCGAGGGCGATAGCTTTATGCACATCGTTGCCCGTATGATTCCCAGCCTCAATCTGACCGATCCGCGTGGGAGTGTGGGTGGTCTGGCGCTGGCGAATTCTCTGGGCACGACGTTTGAGGTGATTGTGCTGCTGTGGGTGCTGCGGCGGCGCTGGCATGGCATTGAAGAAGGGCAAATTATCACGACTACGCTTAAGACATTGGCGGCCAGTGCTGCGATGGGCGTGACGGTGGTGCTGGTCGGAACCCTGTGGACAGCGCTTGGCCTGGGTAGTCGCAGCTTCGTCTTCATTGTGGTGGAGTTGGGCTTACAGGTCGTCCTGGGCGGCCTTGTGTTCCTGGGGGTTGGCTTCGCGCTGCGTATGACTGAGCTGCAAGACATGTTACAGCGACTGCTGCGCCGCAGCCCTGACAAGACAAAGGTCGTCGCGTGAGCGGCAAGCACGCTGTATCCATACAATGATCGGGAGATCGTGTGACTGCTGCGATTGATATCAAAATGCTGACGCTTGGTATGGTGCAAACAAATGCCTATCTCATTGGCGACTCGGAGCGGGGCGAGGCGATTGTCATCGACCCGGTTGACGAGGCTGAGACGATCCAGCAGGCCGCGCAGGAGGCAGGCTGGAAAATCACGCATATTCTCGCCACGCACGCGCATTTCGATCATGTACTGGCGAGCCACGCGCTGAAAGAGTTGACCGGGGCGCATTTCTGGATTCATCAGGAGGCTGTGCCAATGCTGGAAGCGCTGCCGACCCAGGGCAAGCGCTTTGGCATGAGTCATATGCCGCAGCCTGCCATACCGGATCACCTGCTGACACAGCCGAGTGAGACCTTCACGATTGGCAATGTGACGATTGAATCGCTGTACACCCCTGGACATGCGCCGGGCCATGTGAGCTTTTTTCTGCCCGATTATCGCCTCGTGTTCAGCGGCGACAGCCTGTTTGCGGGCAGTGTGGGTCGTACCGATCTGCCCGGCGGCAGCCATAAAACCCTCATGCAGTCGATTTTCACCATGCTTATGCCCCTGGGCGATGATGTGCGTGTGCTGCCCGGTCATATGCAGCCCACCACTATCGGGCGCGAACGCACCACCAACCCCTTTTTGCTTGGATATGACGAAAACGATGAATAGATTATTCTGTGCAGCGAGGGCTTGGCGTGCCAAGCCCCTACACATGCCTGTGGGTCTATAGAATGCATATCCTCTTTCTCTTTCTGGATGGCGTCGGACTTGGCGCGGATAATGCGGCGATCAATCCATTTGCGACAGCGACTCTGCCCATGCTGCAAGGCTTCACACACGGGCGGCGCTGGTTAGCGGATGTGGGGACGCACGCCACTGAGAGGGCGCTGTTCATCCCCACTGATGCTCAGTTAGGCGTGGCAGGCCCACCCCAGAGCGGCTCATCACAGGCGGTGATTCTCACGGGGCAAAATGTGCCGCAGATCATTGGTGAGCATTACGGCCCCAAGCCCAATGCCCAAACCCGCGATATCATCGCCCATGACAACATCTTTAAGCAGGTGCGCGAACGGGGTAAGACCTCGGCGTTGCTGGATGCCTATCCGCCCACGCTTCTCGCCTCGATTGCGCGGGGAAAAACGCTGCCCTCCAGCATCCAGCAGGCCGCCATGAATGCCGGACAAACGCTGTTCAGCAAAGACGATCTGATTGCGAAGCGGGCGCTGACGCCGGAATGGACGGGCCATGCCTGGCATAAGCACCTCAAGCTGACGGATACGCCGCTCTATACGCCGTATGAGGCGGGCCAGATGCTGGCGAAAATATCGCGTCAGCATGATTTCGCCTTTCATTCGCATTGGATGACCGATTATGTCGGGCATCGTGGGCCATTGAGCGATGGCGTTGAATTGCTGGAGACGTTCGATGGCGTGATGGCGGGCCTGCTCGATGCCTGGGAGGATGATGAGGGCTTGATCCTCATGACGAGCGATCATGGCAACCTCGAAGATATCGACAATCGCCATCACACGGAAAATCGCGTGCCGACGCTGATCATTGGCGCACAAAAAGAGGCATTTGCGGCAGGCTTCGACAATTTGACGGATTTTTATCCCCGTGTTTTAAGAGCGCTCTTTTAATGGAATGTTGGAGGGAGACGATAGATCGTGCCCTGTCATGAACAAGGACATGCTATGACTCGGTTTTATCGCTTTTGTGTGCTCATGCTGCTGGCGCTGTGTGTGGGCGGCCTGCGGGCGTCAGATATCGCGCACACGCTGGAACGCGGCACAGTCGAGGTCAATTCGGATGTGCTGTCAGACGCGCAAATCAAGGATTTAGGCACGATCCTGGATGCGATGGACAGCACCATGCACGACAAGGAAATCGGCCTCGTCGCGTCGCGCTGGAACAGCAAGGGCGAGATGCTATATCGCATCCGCTACAACGATGAAGAGGTGTACCCGATTGCCAGCACATTTAAGGCGCTGGCCTCATATTACTACTTCATGAATACGCCGGAGGACGAATGGAAATACGATTTCGGCACGAATATTTACAGCATGGTGATCTACAGCAACAACTCTAAGACGGGCAATTTGCTGTATCAGGTGGCGCAGCGCATCCCCGGCGACCACAACCCCATCGAGAAATTTAACGATTTCACCCATGCCACCTTTGGCCTGACCGATAAAAGCGGCATCTATGCCTGGAGCAAGGGCGCATTGAACGGCTCCCCGCTGTCTGATGCCCGCTATGCCCCCTATCCCGAACGGCCTGATGGCTTTGTTGAGCTGCACGGCACGCGCTATATCACCGTCAACCGCTTCACGGCGGCGGATCTGGCGAAAGCGACGGAGTTCATCGCCAACTTGCCGTTTAACCCCGATGCCGACCCGAAAATGCTCAAGGCGGCGATGGCCTCGCGCTATCTGATGTCGATCAAGGAGCCGCTGTATCCGACACATTTTGACAACACCGCCCACATCCTCAACTCATGGCGCAAGTATGGCTATCTCGATGTGAGCGAACTGGGCACGGTGTCGCTGTCTGAGACGGTGGTGATTCCGACCTATGATGGCGGCCATATCGTTCTGTCGATGCTGTCAGCGGGGGAGCGCGGGGCGTCGTTCCCGCTGGAGATGGAGCGCGTCTGGCATCTGTTGGCCGCCTTCGATCATCAGATGACGGGGCCAACCATTCCTGATGCCGATTTCAGCGACCTGCCCGCAGGCACGCCCCAGGTGGATCGCTTCAATTATGGCTATGTCATTGGCTCCAAAATGTCGCTGTACAGCGCTCCCAATACGGATGCTGATCCAATCGACAATCCCTACCGCCTCGATATGACCTATCCAGTGGCGGTGATTCCGCAGGGGGCGCTCGTCCGCTATCGGATGACGGATGATGGCAAGTGGGGCAAGCTGGTCTTCAACAAGGGTGATGAGACCTTCACGCAGGATGTGTATATCCGCCTGAGCGATGTCTACAGCGTCAGTGATGAGGTGTTCAGCCCGATCCAGGTGACAAAAGGCGACACGCCGCCCGATAAATTTATCGTGATCGACAAACCCTCAAGCATAGTGGCTCTGTATGAGAATGATAAGCTCATCCTCAAGACGCCTGTGCTGCTCAATGCGCGTCGGACGGGGGATGGTCAGCGCTATATTCGTTCGCGCAGCATTGATGAAGCCCGTTACGATTTCCCGTTCGTCTCACTGGTGAGCATCTACGGCGAGAGCGGACAGGCATTTTACAGCGCTCCCTGGGAGTGGTGGACGGAGACGGTGGTGCAGAGCTTCAACAAGATGCGCTACAGCGATGGCAATATCCGCGTGCCGAATTGGATTGTGGATGTTCCGGGGTATGGCAAGGCGCGGGTCGATCAGTTCATGTTCCGCTGGATGGGCGGCTTTAACGATCCTGCTGCCGACATGAATGAATTGGCCGTCAAGCCGATTGTGCGCGTCTACGGCGTGCGGACGAAGATGCGCGAACTCTATACGCTGGGGCTGCCCCTCGGCCTGCGAAATGAAGGCCAGGGCTGGGACGATATCATCGCCTCGTTCCAGGCTGCGCCGCTGAACGTGCCTGACAGCTACTATGGTACGAGCACGTATACGAAGCCGGAATAACGCATGATGTAGAAGCACATTCCTATCGTGCGTGTGAACAATGGCTTGATATTGATTTTTCCTAATGGATCGTGGGGTTGTAGGGGCAGGATGCATCCTGCCTGATGCTGCCCTGATGCTAAACTCCCTACCCATCACCAGGGCGCGATGCATCGCGCCCCTACGTTAATCCCACCTCAGATTGAAACGAGACCGATACAACCACGTTATCGTGTGGTCATGAGCCACTAAAACCATTCTGCTTTCTACTCCTTCTTACTCCCACCTCTTAAACGGTATATCATGCTTTGATCTCACTCACTTCATCAATTTGACCTCTATCGTGTTTCTATCGCACGCCTCACCTTGACGTTGCGCTCAATTTTCCCTACAATGCCGCATTTGATGTCCACGCGCAGGAATGCATCCAATCATGTTTGAGAGCCTGAGCCAGCGCCTCCAAAATGCGTTTGACGGTCTGAAAAAAGGTGGCAAGGTCACTGAGCAGGATGTCACCAACGCCATGCGCGAAGTTCGTATGGCGCTGCTGGAAGCGGACGTGTCGCTGCCGATCGTGAAAGATTTTGTCACCCGTGTGAAGGATCGCGCCCTTGGCGCAGAGGTGCATAAGAACCTCAAGCCGGATCAACAGGTGATCAAGATCGTCCATGAAGAACTCATGGAAACGTTGGGCGAGGCCGGGCGTCTCGATTTCACCAAAGGCCCCAAGCCCCAGGTGATTATGATGATTGGGCTGCAAGGGTCGGGCAAGACGACAAGCACCGCCAAACTCGCCCTGTATCTTCGCGCACAAAATCGCCAGCCGTTCCTGATTGCCGCTGACACATACCGTCCAGCAGCGGTGCATCAACTGGTCACGCTGGCGAAGCAGATTGGCGTCCCCTACTATGAAGAAGGGGTGACGGCCTCTCCGCCGGACATCGTTAAACGCGGCCTCGAAGCGGCCAAAGCTGCCAATGCAGCGGTGGTCATTATCGATACCGCCGGGCGCTTGCAAATTGATGACACGCTCATGAATGAGTTGGTCGAGATCAAAAAGCGTTCCAATCCCGCCGAAATTCTGCTCGTGGCTGATGCTATGACCGGGCAGGAGGCCGTCAATATCGCACGCGGCTTTAAAGATCGCGTCGGTTTGACGGGACTGATCCTCACCAAAGTTGATGGTGATGCACGCGGCGGCGCAGCCCTCTCAATGCGCGCTGTCACGGGTGTTCCGATCAAATTTATGGGGACGGGCGAGAAGATAGACCGTAACTCGTTCACAGAGTTCAACCCGGAGAGCATTGCCAGCCGCATCCTCGGCATGGGTGATGTGCTGGAGCTTGTGCGGCGAGCCGAAGAAATGTATGACGAGGCAGAAGCGCTGAAGCTCCAGAAGAAAATGATGGAGAATAAATTCTCGCTGCAAGACTTCCTCGATCAGCTCCAGAAGATTCGGCGCATGGGGTCAATCACCCAGTTGATGGGCATGATCCCTGGCATGAGTAAAATGCAGCTCCAGGGCCAGATCAACAACGAGGAAATCGAGACGCGCATCAAGAAGGTGGAAGCGATTCTGCATTCGATGACGCGACAGGAACGTGAAACCCCCAAAATCCTTGACAAAGGCCCGACGGCGTTCAATCGCAAGAAGCGAATTGCCAAAGGCAGCGGCGTGGACGTGCGGGATGTGAATGAAGTCTTAGACCAATACAAACAGATGCAGAAAATGATGGGAGAGCTTAAAAAAGGGCGCTTCCCAAAAATCCCAGGTATGCCCAGCCTACCGGGAATGTAATCATCAACAGGAGTTCAACAAGCACATGGTTAAAATTCGTCTGGCCCGTATCGGCCTCAAGAAGCAGCCGCTGTATCGTATCGTCGTCATCGAAGAACGCAAAGCCCGCAACGGCAAGTACATCGAAATTCTCGGTCAGTACAATCCGCGCACCCGTCCGTCGACAGAAATCATCGACGAAGGCCGCGCCCTATATTGGCTGAGCGTGGGCGCACAGCCGTCCGAAGCCGTGAATGGCATTCTCAAGCGCGGTGGCACGCTCGATCTGTTTACACGTCTGCGTGCAGGCGAACCCCTGGAAGCCCTGGCCGCCGAAGCCGCTGCCAAGCCTAAAGCCGTTGTTGACCCGCGCACGCGTTATCCTTCACCGGAAGCCGGCCAGTCATGGGTCAAGGCCAAAGAAGCTGCTGCCAAGGCTGCGAAGTAATCATCGTCTCAGATGGAGTGACGGGCAATGGAAGAAGAACTCGTCCGCTTTCTGGCGGAAAATCTCGTCAATGATGCGGCTCAGATCAAGGTCAACCGCCGCGACGCAGGTCGTTCGCTGGTGTTGGAACTGAACGTGGCGCAGGAAGATATGGGCCGCGTGATCGGCAAGGGTGGACGGGTCGCCAATGCGATGCGGACGCTGCTGCGGGCTGTACAGGATGAGACTGAGGATCGACCCAAGCGCGTTGTCCTGGAGATTGAATAGCCTGCTGGCTGTTGTTCGGTATGTTTTTCCTCTAGGGGCGCGATGCATTGCGCCCCTATGTGCATTTTAGGAGTCTGCTATGCCCGATACACCCCGCTTTGATCAGCCTGAATATCTTGTGTTGGGCCGTGTGCTGCGTCCGCACGGCGTGCGCGGTGAGTTGCGCGTGAGCACGATGACCGATTACCCGGAGCGCGTTGGGGAACTGGAAACGCTCTATCTCAGCCGCGATATTGAAGGCAAAGACGCCAAACCCTATACTATCGAGACAGTGCGGTTGCATCAGGAGTATATCCTGATCAAATTCAAGACGATCCCGGATCGCAATGCGGCGGATCGCCTGCGTGATCTGTATGTGCTGATCGATATGGAACATGCTGTGCCGCTGGACGACGATGAGGTCTATCTGTATGAACTTATCGGCCTGACAGTGAAGCTGGAAGATGGCACGGTGATCGGCACATTGAGTGATATCATGGAGACGGGCGCGAATGATGTGTATATCGTCAACAGCGATAAACACGGCAGCATCCTGATCCCCGCCCACGATCAAACGATTGTTGAGATTGACCTGGATAACGAGGTCATCATCGTGGCCCCGCCGCATGGCACGCTGCCCTGGGATGAGGCGGAAGAGGGCTAAAAGACACCATGTGCGAGGACAGTTTGTGCTCTCCTCGCACAGCCCCGATGAGATGTTCTTATGCCCCTGTCCCATCCAGCTTGATATCAATCATAATCGTCAGTGGCGCATGAGCCACCACATCTTCGCGCATGGGCTTGCCGTCCACAATGCGTGTCCCAAAGGCCCGCGCTGAATTTGGCACATTCCCCACATAATTGTAGAGCGCATCAACGATGATGGTTGGGTCTTCAACTGCTGTGCCAACGCCGTGATAATCTTTGCCCGCCATGCGAATCGTCACAGGCCCGCCACCTTTGAGATTTTTCCACCACATTGTCGCATGGGTGAAGACATGGACTTGAGTAGGGCCGATCCGCAGATAGCCGATAGGGGTTGTATACTTGCGTCCTGATTTGCGGCCTGTCACCGTGATCAGGCCAAGCTGTTTGCTCATCGCGCCATGCAGCGGTGAGCGCAGCATCAACGCCATCAGGCCATTCATGACCTTGAACATGGGCGAGTTGGTCGGCATCATCGGCGGTGGGGCTGGTTGCTGAGACATTGTGACACCTTCTCTATCGCTTCTTTGATGTTTACTCGTTCGAGACACGCCGATTGATGCTAACTAGGAGGCGGGCATGTCTTCACAGCTTACCTGTTCGTTCCGTCCAGCGTAATATCAACCATGTAATTGACTTTGGCCTGGGCGATTACATCGTCGCGCAGCGGCTTTGCATCTACAAAACGCACGCCAAACGGCCTGGAGGCATTGGGAATCTGGCTGATGTAGTTGTAGAAATCCTCCATAATGGCGTCGTGATCTTCAATCACAACGGCTGTGCCATGATAATCTTTGCCCGCCATGCGAATCGTCACGGGTGCGCCGCCGCGCAGATTCTTCCACCATGATGGGGCATGGGTGAAAACATGCACATGATTGTTCCCAACCCGCACATAACCCACCGGGGTCGTATAGCGCTTGCTGGACTTGCGACCTGTTACCGTGATGAGGCCAAGCTGTTTGCTCATGTCGCCGGAGAGGGGCAGACGCAAAATCAGTGTCATAATGCCGTTCATGACTTTTGAAGATGTTGAGCGATTCGGCTGAAAGGCTTGCGGTGCGTCAGACGTGAGCGCTCCCCACGCCTAAAGGCGGAGGCTTCTGCCGCACGCATGAGCCTCACTGCGCTCTACCTTGTGCGACACGGGCGCGTCCCGCCCGATTGCGGTGTTTTGTCTTATCGGCGGCGGGCCTTGATGCCATCTTCCGCCAAGACACACCCTGTATGCTTGCCTGATTTTACGTGCGGCAAGTCTTTGTCGCACAACCTCTATCAGTCCTGTTAAGGGGCTGACAAGAGTTTAACAAAGCACCGGAAAAGCGCAACCTTTACTCCTTATATCCCCATGTCTAAAGCCAGGGGTCTTACGGCGTTTCTCTGATAACAATACCCCTGCTTCTGGAATCCAATCCCATTGAAACTCTCACAAAGAAATTATAGAGTTTGATTGTACACATCACCAGTGACGTTTATCGTGTGTCGATATAATCATCCGAAATATCGCTCCATGACGAATACACAGGGCGGCGGAGGGAATCGCTTTTGCTCCGGTTGGGGTTTTGCGAGTATGTTTGTACAAGAGATGGTTGATGATTGAGGATGCTGTGACGCAACAACTCTATTGGCTTGGCCTCTCCCTGCTCATGCGAAACAGTCCGGCACGGGCGAAGCAGGCTGTGACCGTCTTTGGCACGCCGGAGCGGGTGTGGCAGGCATCGCTGGCTGAGTTGCAGACGTTCGGCTATACCGAGCCGGGGGCGCAGCGGATTGTCCAGGAGCGCAAAAAGATCAATCTCGCGCAGGAGATGGATCGCATTCTCCGCAGCGGAGCGCAGATCATCACGATGGGGGATGCAGCCTATCCACCGTCGCTGCGTGCGCTGGACGATGCGCCGCCTCTCCTTTATATGCGCGGCACATTGCGCGAATCGGATACGCTGGCGCTGGCGATGGTGGGTACGCGCAGTGCCACCCGCTACGGCCTGGATGCCGCGCATTACTTCGCTCTGGAACTGGCGCGGGCGGGCGTGACGATCATCAGTGGATTGGCGCAGGGCATTGATACCGCCTCGCATAAAGGCGCGTTAGAGGCACGAGGTCGAACGATTGCGCTGCTCGGTAATGGTATCGATGTGATGTACCCGCGTGAGAATGACCGCCTCGCGCAGCAAATCATCGAAAATGGGGCGCTGCTCAGTGAATATCCGCTGGGGATGCCGCCAATGGCGAGTAACTTTCCGCGCCGCAATCGTCTCATCAGCGGGCTGGCGCGGGCCGTACTGGTGGTGGAAGCGCCTGAACAGAGCGGCGCACTGTCAACGGCCCATGCCGCGCTTGATCAGGGACGGGATGTGTTTGCAGTGCCAGGGCTGATCTTCAATCCCGCCAGCATCGGGGCGAATCGCCTGATCCAGGATGGCGCAAAGCTCGTCATGAGCAGCGCTGATATTCTTGAGGAGCTTGGTCTTGAGGCTGAATCTCGTCCCAAAGTCCCCCGACCGACGGCAAAACATCCTGTCTCATCTGTGTCGCCCGCCAGCACACCTGCCAAACCCGCCCGCGACAAACCGCTTCGCACGGTCAAGCCGCCATCGGGTCAAGCCTCGTCTGCGGTTCTCGTCCCAGACCCGGATCTTGTATCGCTCCCACAACATGAAGATGTGATAACCGCCGTGAACGATTTGCCTGACTCAGAGCGTCAGGTCTATGAACGTCTTTCATCAGTCCCCACTCATATCGACGAAATTATCCGTGATCTCAACCTTTCCGCCCGTGATGTGTCGGTGTCTCTGACAATGCTTGAGTTAAAAGGGCTTGCAGAGAATATGGGGGCTATGCAATACTGCCACCCACGTCATTAGGCGCAATAGGTTCCACCTCCAGGACTCTTATCATGACACAGCAGCACTACTATGCACTCATTCTTGCAGGGGGCGGGGGAACACGTCTGTGGCCCATGAGCCGCAAAGACACACCCAAGCAGATGCTTCCTCTTATCACCGAAGCATCCCTTTTCCAGACGAGCGTCGAGCGTCTTGCCCCGCTGTTTTTCCCGGAGAATATCTTTATCGTCACGGGTCAGAATCATGTGGACAACTTGCGCGACAGTACCCCGCACATTCCTGCCGCCAACTTTATCGTGGAGCCGTATGGCCGCGACAATGCTGCCGCGACAGCGCTTGGTCTGGCGATCATCGAGAAGCATGACCCGGAGGCGGTTGTCGCCATCCTGACGGCAGATCATCATATCGCCAGAGAAGACACCTTCCGCGATGTGCTGGTCGCGGCCTATGAGATCGCGTCGCAGGGGTCTATCGTGACGCTGGGAATCTCCCCATCATTCCCTGCAACCGGATACGGGTATATTCAGCAGGGCCGCCGCGTTGGGCAGATCAGTAATTTTGTCTATCATGAAGCGACGCGCTTTACCGAAAAGCCCGATGTTGTCCGTGCGACACAGTTTATCGCCAGCAAACATTACAGTTGGAACTCCGGCATGTTCATCTGGCGGGTAGAAACCGCCCTGGCGGAATTTGAACGCCAGCAGCCCACCATGCACACACTCATCCGCGATGTGCAGGAAGCCGTAGGCACGCCTGAGTATGCGGCCCGTCTGGTCGCTGCCTGGGATCAAATGCCCAAAAAGTCGATTGACTATGCCATTATGGAGGGGGCGAAGAATATGATCGTCATCCCCATCGATATTGGTTGGAGTGATGTTGGCTCGTGGGCGTCGCTGTTCGATGTCCTGCCGCAGGATGGCTTTGGCAACTGCTCAAAGGGAAAAAGCGCGGAGAATCGCGTGATCCTTGACACCCGTGATACGCTTGTCGTGAGTGACCGTCTGACGGTGACGATTGGCGTTGAAAATCTAGTCGTGGTAGAAACAGAAGATGTCCTGCTCATTTGTCATAAAGAGCGAACGCAGGATATCAAGAAAATTGTGGATTACCTGCGCGAATCGGGCTACGACGCCTATCTCTAACCCCTACCATGCGCGGCGGGGAACTCCTCCCCGCCCTAAGTTTCTGAGGACAACCAATGCAGTTGTACTGCCTCAAATGTAAGGCCCACCGCGAGGCGCTCGATCCTACGCCGATCTATCTCAGCAACGGGCGTCCCGCAACACAAGGCATCTGTTCCGTCTGTGGCACAAAAATGACGCGGATTGGTGTGACGCCAGAACATGAGGGTCTGCCCAAGCCAGAAATTACGGCCACATCTGCGGCAGATCGCCCCACCAAAAGCAAAGCAACCGCCGCCAAAAAAACCGCGGCCAAGAAGACCAGCGCGAAAAAGGCTCCGGCCAAGAAGAGCGCGGCCAAGAAAACCGCCGCTAAAAAAAGCCCTAAAAAAGACGCGGCGGCCAAGCGCGGTAAGACAACCCAACTCGTCATCGTTGAGTCGCCGTCAAAAGCCCGTAGCGTGGGCAGCTTCCTCAAGGGCTATACCGTCATCGCCAGCAAAGGCCATGTGCGGGATTTGCTCTCATCGCAGTTGTCCGTCGATGTCGAGAATGATTTTGAGCCGAAATATCGCGTGCTGAACAAAAAACGCGATACCGTGAAAGAGATCAAAGAGGCTGTTCAGTCGGCCAATGTGATCTATCTGGCGACAGATCCTGATCGTGAAGGCGAAGCGATTGCATGGCATCTCATGGCTGCCGCCGATATCCCGCCAGGGCAGGCCAAGCGTGTGGTCTTCCATGAAATCACCGAGAGCGCGGTTCAGCACGCCTTCGACAATCCGCGTGATATTGATATGTCGCTGGTGAATGCACAGCAGGCCCGCCGCATTCTGGATCGTCTTGTCGGCTATGGCATTAGCCCGCTGCTGTGGGATCGTGTCCGTAGTCGTCTGTCCGCCGGGCGCGTGCAGAGCGTGGCGCTGCGGATGGTCGTGGAGCGTGAGCGCGACATTGAGCAGTTCGTCAGCCAGGAATACTGGACGATTGATGCCGATGTCCGCGCCCTCAATAACAGCGATATGTTCACGGCGCGTCTCGTCAAGTACAAAGGCGAAGAGCCAGGGCTTGAGAGTCAGGCTGTCGTCCAGCCGCATCTTGACGCTCTGGAAAAGAGCCTTTATCGCGTGGAAAGCCTCAAGCGCAGTACCCGCACACGCCGCCCCGCGCCGCCCTTCACCACCAGCACGCTCCAGCAGGAGGCGTCCCGACGCCTGGGCTTCAACGCCTCGCGCACGATGTCGGCGGCACAGCGCTTGTATGAGGGCATCGATCTGGGCGAGGGCAAACTCGGCGGTTTGATTACGTACATGCGAACAGACAGCCTGAACGTCTCGCAGGAGGCGCAGCGCGAAACCCGCGATTATGTCATCAGCACGTACAGCGCGGCGCATGTGCCGGAGACGCCGCCCATCTACAAGACCAAAGCCAAAGGCGCTCAGGAGGCTCATGAAGCCGTGCGCCCCACCGTCGTAAGTCGCGTGCCAAACGCCACTCTCAAGGCTCTCCTCGACAAGGTGGGGACGGATCTCTACAAGCTGTATAAGCTGATCTGGGAGCGCTTTGTCGCCAGCCAGATGTCCAACGCCATCTACAACACCCTGCGTGTTGAGGTGCGTGCGGGCCTGACCGAGAAAGACATGCCGTATCTCTTCCGTGCGACGGGCAGTGTGATTCAATTCGCGGGCTTCCTGGCGCTGTACGAAGAGACAAAAGATGAAGATGCGCCTTCCAGCACCGAGGAAGGGCGCATTGCCATGAATCTTGATGTCAAAGAGAATGATCCGCTCAATCTGCTTAAACTCGATCCGCAGCAGCACTTCACGCAGCCGCCGCCGCGCTATACCGAAGCGACCCTCGTGAAGGCGCTGGAAGAATATGGCATTGGCCGCCCCAGCACCTACGCGCCGACGGTGGGGGTGATCCAGGATCGTGATTACGTCGAAAAACGTGAGCGCCGCCTTGTCCCGACGGAGATTGGCAAGCTGGTGAGTGATTTGCTGGTCGAATACTTCCCACAGGAGATCGATTTTCAGTTCACCGCGCATATGGAAGAAGAGCTGGATGATATCGCGGAGGGTGGCGACGATTGGAAGGCTATGCTGCGCGAGTTCTATCAGCCGTTTGAGCAGCGCCTGAATTATGCCCGCGAAACTATGCCTCAGCACAAGCGCGATGAGCAGGTCGGGCGCGACTGCCCCAAATGCGGCAATCCGCTGGTCGTCAAGTATGGGCGCTTTGGCAAGTTCATTGGCTGCTCCAATCATCCTGAATGTACGCACACCGAAGCCTATGTCGAAACGACGGGCATTACCTGTGCGCTGTGCGGTGAGACGCATGGGGGAGAGCTGGTGGTGCGCCGCACCAAGAGCGGGCGTCCGTTCTATGGCTGCTCCCGCTATCCCGCCTGCGAATACTCGACGTGGACGCTGCCCAAGCGGGCTGATGATGATGACGAGGCCGAAATCGTGGGAGCTGATCCCGCCGCCGGGCAGGATTAAATACTCGCCCCTCACCTCTTATCCTCTCCCACAAGTGGCGAGGAGGTG
>DAOTUR010000056.1:0-4398 GCA_034436915.1 Anaerolineae bacterium | reverse complement strand
CGGAGCGAGCCAGCGGTCACTCAAATCGCTCCCTCCCTTCGGGGAAAGCACTCTGACGGCTATACCTACCAGAAAGGACAAGGCGCACTCCCTCCCCATGCCTAAAGGCAGGGGTCTCGCGCGCCGATTCGATGAGAGCTGATTCGATGAAGATTGATCTGTATTGGGATAATGAAGCCGAGACGATGCTGCTGTGTGAATTTCATGCGGGCTGGACATGGGATGAGTTGATGGCCGTGCTCAAGACGGTAAAGCGCCTGTCGGAGGAGCGCAAACAGGTGTTTGGGGCGCTGGTGGATTTGCGCCAGGGCATGACGCTGCCCGGCGGCTCTATCCTGAATAAAGAGAGTCTCCAGCAGTTTCAGCAGGTGATGCAATTAGGCTCCAATGGCAAGGGGCCTGTCGCCATCATTGGCGCAGGTGGCATGGTTCGCATGGTGGTGGATGCCATCCGCTCTGTGAATTCCTCTGCGGTGAGTGATGTGCTGTTTGTCAGCACATTGGAGGAGGGGCGCGAGCAGCTCTACCCGCGTTTGAAGAACGTGTCGGCGTGACGCTTGCCCCACCTACGAGTACACCACATGGGGCGCTATATCTCGCGCCCCTACAAATATCATCCCTATTCTTCCAGCAAGGCCAGATCATGCAGGCAGCGCACGGCATTTTCGAGATCAGCTTTGGCGACGACGAACGAAATGCTGCACTCGGATGATCCCTGGGCAATCGCCAGCACATTGACGAGCTGATTGCCGAGCGTCGTGAACACGCGCCCCGCCACGCCGGGCCGATGCCGCATCCCCGCTCCGACGACGGTCACAATTGCCACATCCGTCGCAATATCTACACTGTCCACATCCTGGCGCGAGATTTCATCCGACAATTCCTGCTCGACAATGTCCTTCACCGCCAGCGCCCGATCATCCGTGACGGTATAGCAAAAGCTCTGCTCCGAGGATGACTGCGAAATCATCAGGATGCTCGCGCCCGCTTTGGCTGTCGCCAAAAAGGTGCGGCCCGCGATGCCGGGGACGCCCAACATGCCCTTGCCGCTGACCGTGAGCAGGCTGACATTGCGAATGGCGGTCACGGCCTTGATCGCCTTCGAGCCATTTTCCATCTCCGCGCCGATGAGCGTGCCTGCAAAATTGGGGTTGAAAGTGTTGCGGACGCGCAGCGGGATTTTCTTGTTGATGATGGGCTGCACCGTCTTGGGGTGCAGGACTTTCGCGCCGTAAAAGGCCAGTTCGCCGACTTCGGCATACGAGACGTAGGGCAGGACTTTGGCGCGGGGGTCAAGGCGCGGATCGGTGGTCATGACGCCATCGACATCCGTCCAGATGATGAGTTCGGCACTCTCAAGGAAGGCGGCAAAGATCGCCGCGCTAAAATCGCTGCCGCCGCGCCCCAGCGTCGTGATCACACCATCCGGTGTCGCGCCGATGAAGCCCGTGATCACAGGCGTGATACCTTGCGCCAGCAGCGGCAGCAGATTTTCCTGGATGCGCTTCTCGGTGATATCCCAGAACGGCTCGGCATTTTGATAATGCCCATTGGTGACGATAAAGGCGCTGGCATCCAACGCCTGTGCGTCCAGGCCGCGATCTTTGAGCACTGCTGCCACCAGACGACAGCTCAGGCGCTCGCCAAACGACACAATCGCGTCCGAGATGCGCGGCGTGGCCTCGCCCAGAATATTGATCGCCTCACACAGTTCCGTCAGTTGATGCGTCATCGTCGTGACCGTGTGCAGGATGGCATCGCGGCGTTCGCCCGGTTCCAGCAGTTGCGTGATCGCCTCTTCATGCTTATCGCGGATGTTGGTCGCCAGGGACATGTACTCCCATCGATCACTATTCACAGCGGCCTTCACCGCCCGCAGCAGCATATCCGTGACGCCCGACATGGCCGAGACGACGACAGCAACGGGCGTTCCACCATCACAACTGCGCTTGACGATGGCAACCACATTTTCAATCGCCTCGGCGCTCCCGACGGATGTACCCCCGAATTTCATGGTGATGTTGTTCATGGATGAGTCCTTTTCGATGAATGCGATGGATAGAATGAAAAAGAGCGTCCAGGGGTTGGCCCTGAACGCTCTTTCGGTTTTTTTCATCCGTGTAATTAGCGCGTGCAGCCTCTACCATCTCTGTGTCGAGTGGTCATACCCATACCGGTACCGCTGGAGGACATACGCATTGTTTGTGACATGATCTGGGTGAAATCCTGTGTGCTGCTTATTCCAGATATCACATCTAACATAGCCCGTTTGCAGGCGTCTGTCAAGAAATAACCGAGTCAAATAACAAAGCTTAAAGAACCTGAGTTTTGAGTTAGCGCTGCGCCCCTCACCTCTTATCCTCTCCCACAAGAGGCGAGGATGTGCAAAGCAAGAAAAAGCCCCTCTACCACGCAGAGGGGGAGAGGGGTTGGGGTGAGGGTGAAAGGCAAAAAACCGATCCGAAACTCAAGTTAAATATGCATCGTAGATCGAACAATACTCCCCACCCTGCTACTTGACCAGCGCCACCGCCTCGATTTCAACCAGCCCATTCTTGGGCAACTGCGCGACTTCCACCGTGCTGCGGGCGGGATAAGGCACGGCAAAATACTGACTGTAGACGGCATTCATCGCCCCAAAATCATCCATGCGCTGCAAATACACGTTGACTTTGACGACGGACTCCAACCCGCTGCCCGCCGCTTCCAGCAGCGCCTTGAGATTGGCGAAGACCTGATGCGTCTGGGCGCTGACATCGCCCTCGACCATCTGGCCTGTGGCAGGCACGAGGCCCAACTGACCAGAGGTGTAGACCATGCCATTGGCGACGATGGCCTGCGAATACGGGCCGACAGCAGCGGGAACATTGGGACTGGAGATGACTTGTTTGCTCATAAGACCCTCGATAGAGAACATGGATTTAAGTCCTCTCATCATACCGCGCTCTGCCTGAGCAATCCAAGAGAATCGCAGACGAGACCGCGCTTTGGGGCTATAATCGATCTTATTATGACAGTCGAAAAGGTGTGAGCCATGTGGACGCGGACGCTTTTGAGTTGGATCTTGGGGCTGGCGATTGGGGCGGTGGTGGGGATTGTACTCGTGAGCTTTTTCTCGCCTGTGTCGGGCGATGAGCTGCGCGAGAATTTGAAGGATCATTATCGGGATGCACGGGTAGCCGCCCACAACGCCGCCAAAGAGCGCCGCGCCGAACTCGAACGCGAATTGGAGACTATGCGCCAGCGGGCGTAATCCCATTTTAATATAAACATCCGGCGTAGGGGCATGATATGTCATGCCCTCCAAACCCTCTTTTTGCACTCTCCGTAATCCTCGCTAAAATTTATTGTGACGTTTAAAAAGACTTTAAAGGTAGTCCCCATGAAAATTCTGATTATTGGCGGCACACGCTTCATTGGGCTGGCGACGACGAAGGCGCTGCATGAGGCCGGGCATACCCTCGCCGTATTCAATCGCGGCAACAATGCCGAGGCTGTCCCCCAGGGCATCCAGCAGATACGCGGAGATCGTGACAACATGCTTGAGTCGGCGGACGTGCTGCGGGCGTTTGCGCCGGATGTGGTGTGGCATAACATCGTGCTGGATGAACAGCAGGTGCGCGATGTGCAGACGGTGTTTACAGGCGTCGCCAAGCGCTTCGTCATGACCAGCAGCATGGATGTATATCTGGCCTTCGGACGCTTGCTCGGCAAAGAGCCGATTGAACCCATCATGTATGAGGCCGATGAAAACTCGCCTGTGCGGAATGTGCTGTATCTGTATGACGATATCCCCGGCGCGTATCGCAACTCTAAATATGACAAAATCCCGGCGGAGAAACTCGCCCTCGCCAGCCCTGACCTGCCCGCGACCATCGTGCGTCTGCCGATGGTCATCGGCGCGAATGACGGCCAGCGCCGCCTGCTGCCGTTCGTGCTGCCCATGCTGGAAGGCCGCAGTAAAATCGTCCTCGATGCGACTCATGCGGCCTGGAAATCGACCTATGGCTACGTCGATAACATGGCCCGCGCCCTGCACATGGCGATTGAATCGGAGGCGGCGTCCGGGCGGATTTACAATGCGGCGGATGGCGTGTTCTCGTGGCTGGAGATGGGCCAGAGAATCAAGGACGCGCTGTTATGGTCGGGCGAATTCGTCCTCGCGCCCGGCGACAAGCTGCCCGAAGCGCTGCGCTTTGGCATGACGCCGCAGGATTTGGCGGTGCGGGCCGAGCGCATCCGCAGCGAACTGGGCTATGAACCGATGATCGATTTTGCCGAGGGCCTGCGCCGCACCGTCACCTGGGATGTGGCGCATCTACCCGACCCGCTGCCGCCCCAGGCGTATGATCGCGCCATGCAGGATGAGGCATTGGCGGCGCTGTCATAAAAGAAGGG
>DAOTUR010000055.1:0-4037 GCA_034436915.1 Anaerolineae bacterium | reverse complement strand
CGATGCATCGTGCCCCTACAAAAGACCAAACAGGGCGTTACGATCAAGACGATGGCTCAAAAACAGCATGATGACCCTGTTTTGAGATTACAAATTCCATTATCAAACGGCTTCTAAGGGTTTCTATGACAGAGAAACAAGTCGCTATGACAGAAAAACAGCCTGTTCATGTCCTGCTCATCGAAGACAACCCCGGCGATACCCGCCTGATGTCGGAATGGTTGTCTTCCATTCTCTATCCTCAATTTGAGGTTGAGGTCAGGGATACACTGGCGGATGGCGTCCTCTATCTTCACAGCACGCCCGTCGATGTCGTGCTGCTTGATCTCTCGCTGCCGGACAGCATTGGGGTTGAGACCGTGCGACGGACGCGGGCGGCGGCGATGGATGTGGCGATTGTCGTGACGACGGGCTTCGACAATCGGCAGTCCGGGATTGATGCGGTCAAAGCGGGCGCACAGGATTACCTCGTGAAAGGTAGCTTTGATGCCACTCTGCTGGAGCGGGCGCTCATCTATGCCATTGAGCGCCAGCGCGATGCGGCGGCACTGCGGCGCAGTGAAGAAGAATATCGTTCGCTCATCAATGATGTCTTCAACAACTCCACAGTGGCGGTCTTCCTCCTGGATCGCAGCCTGCGTGTGGTGTGGATGAATGCCGCCTCTGTGGAGTATTTTATGCTGCCCCGCGAACGAGCCATGAGCCAGGAATGGGATGATCTGCTGGAACAGCATTTTGCCGCCGTCCTCGGCAGTTCGATGCGCGTGCAGCAGATGCCGTTACAGACGGACGATAATCGGATGGAATGCTATATCATGGCTCAGTCAGGGCGGGCGGAACGCTGGCTTGAGTATACGATGAAGCCGATTCGTGCCGGCATGTACGCGGGCGGCTATATCATCCAATTTACCGATATTACCCGCATGAAGCACAGCGAGGAGGCCGAGCATCGGCAGCGCCTGCTGGCCGAGGCGCTGCGCGATACAGCGGGGGCCTTGAGCAGCTCGCTTGATCTCGATGAGGTGCTGGATCTTATTCTCTCCTCGCTCGAAAAGGTGATGCAGCATGACGGGGCCAACATCATGCTCTTAGAAAAGAACACAGTTTATATTGTGCGCCAGCATCCGAGCATCAATGCGACGACAATCCCGGCCAAACATGCCCAACCGATTACGGATTTGCCCTACTTACAGCATATGTTTTATGCCGATGAGCCGCTCGTCAGCAGCGATATTACCCAGGATAAACGTTGGGAGAGCACGTCTGAACGGGAGAAGTGGCGGGCCTACGTTGGCGCACCGATTCGCCTGGCAGATGAAATCATAGGATTTATTAATCTCTACAGCGACATAATCGATTATTATCACACCCAGGATGGCGCACAACTGGATATTTTTTCACGGCAGGCTGCGGTGGCGATGCGAAACGCCCGCCTGTATCAAAAGACCCGTGAGCTTGCGACGATCCAGGAACGCACCCGCTTGGCGCGAGATTTGCATGATGCTGTGACGCAGACACTTTTTACCAGTACAATGATGGCCGACAGCGCTCTGCGCCAGTGGGAGAATAAGCCGGACAAGGCGTATCAACTGCTCAAGCAGGTACATCAACTGACGACGGGGGCGCTGGCAGAGATGCGCGTGCTGCTGTTGGAGTTGCGGCCCAACACGCTCGTCAATGTGAGTCTCGACCAGCTTTTGCAGCAGTATGCCCTGTCGCTGCAAGCACGCGGCCAGATGAAGGTCGATTTGACGATGGATCCTGTGCCGATCCTCGCGCCGGATGTCAAAATTGCGCTTTATCGCATTGTGCAAGAGGCGCTCAACAATATCACCAAACATGCGGGCGCAAGCGAGGTGGAGATCACTATCGAGAATCTGCAAGATCGCCTCGTTTTAACGGTTGAGGACAATGGTCGCGGCTTTGATCTGGCACAGGTCGCCCCTATCAGCCTCGGCCTGAGCAGGATGCGCGAACGCACGGAGGGCATTGGTGCGGCACTGAGCGTCGAAAGCAAAATTGGCGCTGGCACAACGATACAAATTACATGGCCGATACAAGAAATCATATAAGGACACACACACTATGGTGACTAAAATTCGCGTATATATCATCGACGATCATGAAATCGTCCGACAGGGTCTGGCGGTTTCGCTCGAAAACTTCGACGATTTTGATATCGTAGGCAGCAGCGGTGATGCGCGCTTCGGCGTGGAAGAGGTGGTTCAGCGCAAGCCGGATATTGTGCTGATGGATATCGTTATGCCCTTCATGAATGGTATCCAGGCGACAAAACTGATCCGTGAGCGCTGCCCGCAAACCCACGTGATCGCCCTCACCAGCTTTAACGATGACGACAATGTGCAGCATATGCTCAAAGCAGGCGCATTGAGCTATCTGCTGAAAAATGTGTCGGTGGAGGAATTGGCAAATGCCGTCCGCAAAGCCTACGCCGGCAAGCCGACATTGGCCCCGGAAGCGACCCAAGCCCTCATCAGCGCGGCGACCCGCCCCCCGGCCCCCGGTCATGACCTGACGGAGCGCGAACGCGAGGTGCTGGCCCTGATGGTCGAAGGCTTGAGCAACCGTGAAATTGCGGATCGTCTGTTCATCAGCAGTTCCACCGTCAAGAATCACGTTAGCAATATTCTGGATAAGTTGGGTACGACCAGCCGCACGCAGGCCGTAGCACTGGCGGTTGAGCACAAGCTCGTCCACACGCCTTGAGACAAACCCCCACATTAACTGGTGGGGCAGCGGGGATAGACCTGTAGGGACACGACCTGACGTGTCCACAATGTCGGACGAGGCGGGCCTCGTCCCTACGCGACCTCAAATTAAAATGCGACCTCCACGACCACGTTATCATGCACACCTAACGTAGGGACACGGCCTGCCGTGTCCACAATGTCGGACGAGGCGGGCCTCATCCCTACCATAAATATCCTCAACGATGATTGTGTTGGGGATTACGCCCATCCCACCGATACGCCCATCCCCGTTATCCGGCACACCGACAACCCCATCATCTCTACACTTGCGATCAAGGCGTGGGCGGCGCATCATCCGCAAACCAAGCATTGTTGCCTATCGCATTCATCTCAATCACCTGCCGCCCCGGAAACTGCGCGATGAGTTTGTCGTGCAGGCCCTCGGCCATATAATCCCACGCGCCCACAATATCGCTGTCCAGGAATGGGCTGGTCACGGCCATGAGTTCGCCCAATGCACGCCAGCGCACGCGGTTATCGCCGGTGTCTTTGCCGCGAATGATGACGAGCAGGGGCCGCCCATCGCGCCGCGCTGTAATCTCGTCCAGGAAACTCTGTTCAATCTCGTTATAGCGATAGAGAAGCTGCACACGCGGCGCGGTGTACATCCAGAAGCTGTAGGCGGTCACGGCCAGCAGGACGACATACATCACGCGCCGCCCCACAAAGCGCATGATCCAGGCCAGCACAACCGCCGTCAGCAGCGCCGCCGCCGGGAATGCCTCGGCATAGTAGCGCGTGCTGTAGCGGGCTGAGCCGATCCAATAGGTGAATTGCAGCACAAACACGCACATGATGACGCACCACAGCAACCATGTGGTGCGGGCTGTGTGCTGGCGCAAGCTGATGAAGCCCACAATTGGTAGCAGACACCACGCGATGGCTACGATCACCCACAGCCAGCCCGCCCCCGGAATTTGCTGCACAGCAGGCGGCGTCTGCTGTGGCAGGCCCCAGATAGCCGCTGCGCCTACCAACCACAGCACAGCACAGCCGAGGCGCAGCAGGGCGGCACGGCTCCAGCGCTGTTTGCCGCTGCGCCTCTGCCACACGCCCACGCCGATGAGCAGGCCAATCGGGATCAGGAACAGGCTGTAGCCGCGATTGGGGAAATAAATGCCAGCCACCAGCAGATACTTGATGACATCTGGCCCAAAGCCGCCCGTCTGCCAGCCAAAGGTATCGGCGGCTGTGAGCGACAGATCATAGCGGGCATGGCGGAAGCCTTTTTCCAGCGTGTGCCCACTGATGCCGCAGCATGGCCCA
>DAOTUR010000054.1:0-4408 GCA_034436915.1 Anaerolineae bacterium | reverse complement strand
TGGGCCATGTGGCATGATGTGCGGCATTCATTTTCCGGGTTTCGAGTTCAAATTGAGATCAAAGAATGCCATTATCCACGACACATGGCCCACTAGTGGGCCATGTGGCATGAGATGCCGCATTCTTTTTGGCGTTTTCAAGTTCAATTTGAGATCAAAGAATACGGCTATGCATAACACATGACCCACTAGTACAGCTTTGCGAAAGTCGATAAGCAATTCAAATAGCGAACTTTAGCTAAAAGAAACTGAACGAAATGCTTGTGAACTTCCGCCAACGTGTACTAGATAGGAGGCTAAAACCGTCCGCCTACAGTGACAAGGCCCCATGAATGGGGCTACAAACGCGCCTGCGCCCGCGCCATAAGCCCCGTTTACGGGGCTTCGTACTCCCTAGACAGACGGCTTTAGCCTCTGGTGTGAGCGGATGTCGCGTGTTGATCAGAGGCCACATATCCATAAGTGTAATCATTCACCTCCCCATGCGATGAAGGTGGTTGTAGGGGCGCGATGTATCGCGCCCTGATTGATTTGTAGGAGATCTGGCTTGGGCAGGATGCATCCTGCCCCTACAAACCCACGATTATCATGGATAGGTGAATGATTACCCATAAGTTGCTGGGACAAGGCACGTCTTGTCCCTCGCCCCTTGTGGGAGAGGAGGCCGGGAGGTGAGGGGGTGTCTACGCCTGATGCCTGAGATAATCATCCATCGTGCGGCCCGTTGCCTTATGGCCCTCAAACGCCTCCAACCACAGCCGCACCTTCACCAGCACCTTATACAGCGTGAGCTGTGGCTGCCATTTCTCCGGGCGGTAGTGGCAGATCGTCACACAGCCATCGGTGGTTTCGAGCGTGTGCATCAGCGTGCTCATGCCCTGCTCGCGCAGATCATGGCCTTTGTAATCGTAGAGGGTGGGTGCAGCGATGACGACAGTCGGGATGGAGTTGGGATAATCGGCGGGAATCAGGACGCGAACGGTGTAGCTTGTGCCGTTGTTGGTCGGCATCGGGCCTTCTAATTTGGTCTCGCCCCAGGGCGCAATCCAGCGGAAATGCGGGAAAAACCGCTGCAAAATGGCGCGTTCTTCGGCGAGGCGTTTGCGCTGGGCATCCGACCATTTTGGTGTCATAGTGGATTCTCCTCCTGCTCAGACAACGCGGGATAAAACTGTTGCACAATCTCATCCAGCCGCTCTAAGAAGCCCTGCTCAGCGGCCTCGGCTGCGATCAGCGGCGCGGGCTGCACCAGCCGTCCGCCGTCATCGATTTCCAGCGCAAAGGCGACCCGTGAGGATGTGGCAGGAAAATCGGGCGGGAAGGTCAGTTCAAGGTACTGCTCCCCATGACGGCACAAGATCACAATATCATGATCGGACTGCTGGAACAGGCGCACCTCGCGGCACTCCTGGCGGATCATCGCATACAGCGCCTGGAAACACGTCTTGCCTATCGCTGTCGTGAGCCACGTTTCAGCGGGTAAATCGGCGCGGACGGGCGGCGGCGCGGTGAGCGTCGTGTGCGGCCCGACCTGCCAGGGACTATGCAGCGTCCGTTTTGGCCCGCGCAAATTGAGGTCTTTATCGATCACGCGACGCATGGGGCTGGCCCCCGGCAGTACCACCCATGCACATGCCTGATAGGGCGAGGCGGCGCTGGCCTGGGCTGGAAACAGAAAGCCATCGATCACAACAGCGTCTTCCAGATTGCAGATGCACAGCAAAAACTGCTTCAGGCTGTAGGTGTGCAGGGCATGGCGCACCGTCTGGATATCGCCGCCGCTGGGCTGGCGCAGACCGAGGCGATGATGCGAATGCCACTCACCAATGTGCTGTAAGGCGTGCTGTGTGTTGATGGCCGCGCCGTAGGTCTCCAGGAAGGCGCGATCCTGGTAGAAGGCGGTCTCATAGCGCTGTGCCTGCGGCCCGGCCCCCAGTACATACTGGATGACCGGATGACCCGCCGATGACCACAGGCCAAACAGGTCGCCTCCCGTCTCAAGATCGGGCGAGAGGGCGGCCTGCTGTGCGATGAGTGTGAGTTCGCTTTCGTAGATGATGATTTTATTCATGGAGCCGTTTGAGTTTTGGGAGTGGATCAGCCACCAGTTCGCCGCCGCGCACCGTTGCGCCGATGACGAGTCCCGCGCTGATCAGGACGATATTCTTGATAATATACTGCCCTTCCAGCGTCGGGGCATAGGGGAAATGGGTGAATGACTCGCTCGGAAAGAGCAGCAGCGGCGTGATCGTCCCCGCCATCTGTACAAACAGCAGCAGCAGTGTGATCCGCATGAAGCGGCCTGTGATGAGTCCCAGCCCGATCAGGCATTCCCAGGCGGCCAGAAACGGGATGGACAGCGCGGGCTTGACGAGGCCAAACGTCAGGATTTCAATGGTTCTGGCGGCCAAATCCTGGGCCGGGCTTAATGAGGGAAAGAATTTCAACACGCCGAACCAGAAGAAAATGATGCCCAGGCTGATGCGGAGGATGACGATGCCATATTTTGCCATCCAGCGCGTTAAGGCCACATCGATGCGTTCAAACCAGACCATGATGTACTCCCTTGTCGTCATTGCGACCCTACTATGCAGGGACGAGGCCGAGCATGTCCGCATGTGCCTCAGTCCTCTCTGTCTCTATTATGGCGCATTTGTGATATAAATCACAAGTGAGATTTACTCAGAATATTGAGGAAGAGGGAGGAGATAAAATCCGTTTCAGCACAGGAATGCTTGACCATAGAGATGATATTTGGCAGGGGCGTGTTTTGATGGGTTTGCTCGATTGTTTGTCTGAGCATTAGCGGCGTCACATTCCAAAAAGTGCTACAGTAGGGTGACAAATCATAGAAGAGGGGATTGCTCTTGGCTGCAAACCATGATGGACACGCCTATCGCGCCCGCTGCGTACTCAATCGCGCCTATGATACCCCGATGACGCTTGACCAGTTGGGCCGCGAGGTCGCGCTGTCGCCCTACTATTTGATTCGGCTGTTTCATCGCACGTACAAGCAGACGCCGCATCAATACATGATGCAGCAGCGCATCATGAAAGCCAAACATCTGCTCCGCAGCTCAGACCTGAGCATCACCGACATCTGTGCGGTTGTTGGCTTTGAGAGCTTAGGGTCTTTCAGCACTTTATTCCGCAAAATTGCAGGTATTTCGCCCAGTGCTTACCGAAGAAGCGCTCAGGCCACCCTGCGCCCCGCGTATATTCCTCTGTGCGCCTGTCTCCTTCATGGAATCGATGATGAGCAGATTGTTGAAAACAGCGCAATTTTCGAGAAGTAAATATAGCACAAATGTTATATAACCAATGATGCAGGTCATGCTAAAAATCAGGCCGTTCTAAGGAGCCTATCATGCATCAAGGGATCAGCTTAATCGTCTATCCAGTCAAGGATATCGAACAGGCCAAAAAGCTCTTCGGCGCGTTTCTGGGCGTTGAGCCATACGTGGATGGGGCCTATTACGTGGGCTACAAGGTCGGCGATCACGAGGTTGGCTTAGACCCCAACGCCACCACAATCGGGCCAATCGCCTATCGTGAGGTCAGCGACATCCGCAAGAGCCTGCAAGAGTTGCTCGACGCGGGCGCACAAACGCAGCAGGATGTCCGCGATGTCGGCGGCGGCCTGCTGATCGCAACGGTGACAGATGCCAACGGCAGCACGATTGGCCTCCGTCAGGCTTCATAATGGCTTGACATCACCTCCCGTGCGGATTGGTGTGGGGGCAACTTATGGGTCGCCCGTGTTGAAAAACCGTGTTCTGGGCGCGATATATTGCGCCCCTACACCAATGCTGTGACCCATTGAGAACCGTTCATCTGAATTAAGAATCGATCACCACGTTATTCTGTAGACCTAACGATATCGCTTGCCCGACGCGCCCCGTTCAAGACATCCCTCACAAAATGTCTTTTCCTCCTCCCTGAATCGCCCAACACCCATTATGATTTGCTTCCCGCATTCTTCTAGTGAAGATGATATCCTGATGAGGAGATGATGGATGATCAACAATCTTTCGGCGGCGACAATTTGGGTCAAGGATCAAAACGAGGCCCTGCGTTTCTACACGGAAAAGCTTGGGTTCGTCATCCGCAACGATGTGACAGTGGGCGGCTATCGCTGGTTGAGTGTGGGCTTGAAGAACCAACCAGAACTTGAAATCAATCTCGCGGCCTTGAAACCCGGTGGACACCTCACGGAAGACGATGTGATCGCCCTCACGAAGTTGGTGGAAATGGGCAAAATGGGGGGTGGCGTCTGGAAGACCGACAACTGCCGCACCGACTACGAGGAGATGAGCGCAAAGGGCGTGGAATTCATCCAACCGCCGACGGATCGCCCGTATTGGACGGTTGATGCCGTGTTTAAGGACACCAGCGGCAACGTTTTTGT
>DAOTUR010000053.1:0-8781 GCA_034436915.1 Anaerolineae bacterium | reverse complement strand
GAAAACCCCGCCGAAACACGCCCAAAAAGATAGTTTGAGCGGGACTTTCAGTCCCGCAAAAGGTAAGGCAGGGGTTTTCAACCCCTGATGACAGGACAAAAACGAGGCGGATGACAGGTAATTTGCTTAAGTTGGTGCATATGGGGCGCGATATATCGCGCCCCTACAGAAGCGCTGTGACCTTTTGAGAACCCATGACCTGTTACAAAAACCAATCATCACGCAATTATCCACCTCTACACATCTCCGTTTTTAATGCCCTGAACCAACTCGTTTGAAATCGATGAAACCACGCTCTACATCCGTCGAGACCAACTGCACGCGAATCTTATCGCCCACATCCACCCCCTCAAAGCCTGACTCCAATCGACCTTCGACGGGAACTGTGAGCAGGCGTACCCATGTGCCTTTCGGCGAGGCCCCGGTTACGATGGCGTCAAACGACTCGCCAATGCGTGATTCCAGCAGCAGGGCCGCCGCTGATTTGCTCACCTGACGTTCGACCTTGTTGGCAGCGTCCTCGGCCTGGGTGCTGTGCAGCGCCAGCGCTTCCAATTCGTCATGGCGATACGGCACAGGCTGACCATCGATGGCGGCTTTCAGCAGACGCTGCGTGATGAGGTCGGTATAGCGGCGGTTGGGCGCTGTCGAATGAGCATAATCCTTGACCGCCAGCCCAAAATGTCCTGGGCCGACCTCATCGGGCAGGCCCGCCACATACTCGCCTGCCCCCAACAGCTTGATAACCGCCAGTGAGAGATCGGGGAAGCGCAGCGGATCAGCCGCCTTCATCGTCGTCAGGAAATCTTCCAGGGATTTTGAATCCGGTTCTGCAGGCAGTGTCACGCCGTGTTGAGCCGCAATCTCTACAATCCGATTCCAGCGCTTGGGCGTGCGGACGACGCGGCGAATCGAGGGGAAATGTTTTGCCGCCAGAAATTGAGCCGTGACGCTGTTGGCCGCGACCATAAAATTCTCGATCATCTCTTTGGCGCGATTCTTGTCCTGCACCTCAAGTGCGCGGATTTGATCACCCTCAAAAACAGGCTTCGCCTCAACCGTCTCAAGGCGCAGTGCCCCATGCTGCGAACGAAACGCCTTCATGCGGGCCGCCACCTGATCCTGAAGACGCACGTTGTCAGCGAGGCCATCCAGCGCCGCCACCGCCGCCGGCATCAAGCCCTGTCCATCGAGCCATGCCGCCAAGCTGTTATAGGCGAGTTTGGCATGGTTGCGGACGAGAGCGCGATAGATATCCGAGTCCTGAACCGCGCCATCTGGCCCGACCACCATCTCAACGATCATCGCGTGACGGTCTTGATTGAAATTCAGTGACGTGAGATCTGTCGAGAGTTTTTCGGGCAGCATCGGGAAGATCTGGGCCGCTGTATAGACGGAGGTCGTGTTGTGCTCGGCGTAGGCATCGAGCGCCGATCCTCTGGCGACCAGCGCATCAACATCGGCAATCGCCACCAGAATTTTGACATTTTCACCGGGGATGATGCGGGCCACACTCAGTTGATCTAGGTCACGCGAGTCATCGTTATCGATGGAACACCATAAGAGATCGCGCAAATCACGCAGGCTCTGGCCGGGTGCAGCCTGGAGACGGTCAAGTTCCGCCAATGCCTCCGCTGGAAAATCAGGCAGCAGGCCCCTATCCAGCATGGCTTGATGAGCAATCCGCTGCAAAAGCGGACGATGATGAGGGCTGTCAGCATTATTCGCCACGAAAAAACCGTTCTGTGCAGGCATCCAATAATAGGAATGTCATTTTTTGCTCTTTTTGATCTTGATCGGTTTGGGCGCGGGCTTTGGCTCACGTTCCATCGCCTGCTTGATTGTGCCGGGGATGACGAGAAACAGGCGCACAAACGATTCGGATGACCCGGCTGAGACAAATTTTGCCACTTTAATGAGCGGGAAGGCATTGACGCGCCCGTCGGCCATTTGCAGCGACAGCTCCTGTCTGACTTCGACCCACACCCCACTGTAGGCACGGCACAAACACTCGCCAAAGAACGAGCCAACCGCCTCGATCATCCAGCGTTTTTGCACCGGGGTAGCCGTTGGGCGGTGCTGGTCAATATACATCTCCAACCAACTGAGAGCAGTCACACCATAATCGTTGATGATGCCGTTCTTTTCGAGCAGGGTTTCAATCGCCTGTACATGATTGCGAATCATGGCGGTGTAGGTGTCGTTCATGAGTATTCATCCGTTAAGACATCATCAAAGTATGATGTAGTGTATCATCTACAGGGTACTCGTGTTCAGTTGGCACAGGGGGCAGATCCGCACGTTTATTCTTCACCAATTCGCCAATCACTCGCGCCAATGGTGTCACATCTTCAATTGAGACAATCCATTCGTTGACATACTGGCGCACCGTTGGCCCGCTGAGACCGATTTGGATCGCCGTCCGCTCCATTTTACCACCCCTTAAATTACGATCAGGGTCCCACTGGCAGCGCACATCCGCCTGTTTGACAGCCGACTGCCAGGTGATAGGATTAGCAAAAAGAGCTGATTCAAAAGTTGAGGGCACAGATCGGCTCAAAATCGTGTGAAACCCGCTATGTGTCAGCTTGATCTTGAGCACATATTCCTGTCCAGGCTTCTCGGCGTAGCCACAGCGATACAACATCCAACCAAATGAGGGCTTGATCCACGTCATACGATCCAGCTTGAAATGCTCGCTAAATGTGCCTTTTCTCAGCGCAGCCTCGGCAATTAACGGCGAATAAGCCTGATAGACATAAACACCTGTGTCATCATAAGCAGCATAAATACGGCGCAGCTCCATAAGACCTCACTTCCCCAGACGCAGACGCACCAGAAAGTCATGAAAGGCCTCTTTGCTATCGGTATACTCTGGCAGATGAGTCGTTGTCTGAGCCTCTTCAAGCAGATGGGTCAGGTGCAGATACTCCCTCTCATGAAAGGCGAAATCGCCAATCCTCTGCTGTGGACACACACCAAATATGTGATCGTACAGCACACCTTAAAGGGGGTCTGACGGGGATGTTGGCGGGCAATTTGCCCGCCAACAGACTCATGTCGTTTTACTTGCCGAGCGGCTCGACCATGAGCAGGCCGATCAGAGCCACAACGATGCCACCATCATGCAGAATAAAATAGATGGCACTCACAAGCTTCGATTCAAGGTACACATTGAGCAGGGCCACCAGCATCGAGATGAGAACCATCGCAATGCCGATCACCACAGGCAGCCCACGCTGCTTCGCCATGCGCGTTGAGACATTTTGCAGCAGGCGATTCAAGACCGGTGATTCATCCAGACGACGCAGCATACAATCCCCCTCTAAATGCGATACGACTCAAAACGCTCCATAAGATGGCGCGGAATTTCAACCTCGATGCGTGACCCCTCTTCCACCGACTCCGTCTGGAGGACGCGGGCCACATCGTGAAGCTGTGACAGCACTTCGCCTCGATTATACGGGATCAGCAGCGACACGCGCAAAAGTGTGGTGGACGAAATCTCCTCCAATTCCCGCAGAAGGTCATCAATGCCTTCGCCCGTCTCGGCAGAGATTTTGACCTGATGCACATATGTCTCCGGCGAATAAGGCAGCGGTTGGTCGCCCCAACGATCAATCTTATTCCATACCAGAATGCGCGTTAAATCCTGCGGCACATCCATCTCCGCGAGGATATCCTCAACAGCCTCAATATGCGCCGAGACATCCGGGTGTGAGGTGTCCACCACATGCAAAATCACATCGGCTTCGGTGATCTCCTCTAGCGTGGCGCGAAAGGCCGCGATGAGGGTTGTGGGCAGCTTCTGGATGAATCCCACCGTATCCGTCACCAGCACCTGCCGCCCCGATAGGAGAGAGACGCGGCGCGTGGTCGGATCGAGCGTGGCAAACAACTGGTCGGCAATATAGACATCTGCGCCTGACAGCGCCTTCAAGAGAGTTGATTTGCCCGCATTGGTATAGCCGAGCAGCGACACCACTGGAATGCCCGCCTTGCGCCGCTGCTGGCGCTGAATCTGGCGCTGCTGGCGGACTTTTTCAATGTCTTCCTTCAAGTGGGCGATGCGGCGGCTGATATCACGACGGTCAACTTCCAACTGCGTCTCACCGGGGCCGCGCAAGCCCACACCCCCTGCCCCACTGCGTCCGCCTGCCTGCCGCGACAGATGCGTCCATTGGCGCGTGAGGCGCGGCAGACGATATTCGTACTGCGCCAATTCCACTTGCAGTGCGCCTTCGCGTGTGCGGGCATGGCGCGAGAAAATATCGAGGATCAGAGCGGAGCGATCCAGCAGTTTGGTGTTTTCGCCCAGGCGTTCCGCCAATTCGCGCTGATGGCGCGGCGACAGCTCATCATCAAAGATGACCGTCCCGGCCTTCGTCTCGTGAACGAGATCAACCAGTTCCTCAACCTTGCCGGAGCCGATGAAGGTGGCGGCTTCGATGCGGTGGACGGTTTGCATGAGGCGTCCGGCCTCTTCAATCTCGACGGTGGCGGCCAACTGTGCCAGTTCATCGAGCGATTCGCTCATGGGCAGCAGCGGTTTTGCACCGCGCACCTGAGCGCCAACGAGAATGGCTTTGCTGTAATCGGGTTGATAGGATGGTTTTGATGTAACGGTTTCTGTTTCCATAGGTGGCCTTAGCGAGCTGTATACCATGCTTCTAATTGAGCAAGTGCGAGGTCGAGTTTTTGATCATCAATTGTGAGGCTGATGCGGATGTAATCTTCACCGCCGGGGCCATACGCGGCCCCCGGCCCGAATGAGACATACGCCTGTTCTAAGGACTGGGCGAGATAATCCGCCGCGCTCATCTCAAGCGGCCTGGCCCAGATGTAGAGCGTGGCTTTGGGCGTCTCAGCGGCGAGGCCAACACGCGACAGCACCGCCATGATCTTGTCGCGGCGGCGCTGATACACCAGATTGCGCTCTTTGATCCATTCATCCGAAACCTGATCGATGGCGACGATGCCCGCATCGTAGATCGGGGCAAAATGACCGCTGTCCACATTGCTCTTGATTTGCAACAGCAGCGCAATCGACTCTGTTGAGCCGACAGCCGCGCCCAGACGCCAGCCTGCCATATTATACGTCTTAGACAGCGACATAAATTCGATAGCATGGTCAGACGCACCCTCCAACTGCATGAGTGAAGGCGCTTGATAGCCGTCGAACAGCACATCGCAGTAGGGATTGTCCGACACGAGCACAATATCGTGCTGGCGGCACAGATCGAGCGCATTCTGGAAGAAATCGAGCGAGGCAACGGCCCCGCTAGGATTATTGGGATAGTTAACCCACAGCAGTTTGGCACGATGGAGATCGTCGGGCGTCAGGTACGACCAATCGGGCAAAAAGCCATTTTCGGCCCGCGTGGGCAGCCATTTCACTTCGGCATTCGCCAGCGCTGCGCCCAGGGCATAGGAGGGATAGCTGACATCCGGCACGAGCGCGACATCGCCGCGATCCAGATACGCCAGCGACAGATTCACGATGCCTTCTTTGCTGCCGAGCAGGGGCAGAATCTGCGTCTCAGGATTGAGCGTGACACCAAAGCGCTTTTGATAGTAGCGTGCCACCGCCTGACGAAACCCAGGCGTACCGCGATAGCCCGAATAGCCATGCTTTTTAGGATTATGGGCCGAGGCCGCCAATGCATCACTGACGAAATCGGGCGGCGGCAGATCCGGGTTGCCAATATCGAGGCGGTAGACTTCAATGCCGCGCTGCTGCATGGCGCGGATATTCTCGCCAATGATATCAAAGACATAGCGGGGCAAACGCTGGATACGTTCAGCGGGTGACGTCATTCAAATCTCCTTGAGGTGCAAGCGCGTTGTGTAAAGAGGAATTCAGATAAGGATCATCGAGCGCGGTGAGAGCAGCGAGGAGATCACGATGAGCGCGTTCGGCATACAGCACCTTGCGGCGTGATTTATCTCGCTCAAGCTGCGGCAGAGCTGGCATGATTTTCAGGTTGGCCTTCATCGGCTGGAAATGTTTGGGATCAGCGTTTGAGACATAGTTGCACAGAGCGCCAAGCATGGTCGTGGGCGGCAGAATCAGCGCCGATTGGCCGCTGAGATGACGCGCCAGATTGATGGCGGCGAGCAGGCCCGTCGCCACATTGCCCATATACCCCTCAACGCCTGTGATCTGACCCGCAAAATACAGATCGGCCCGCTGACGAAACTGCATCGTCGCTTCCAGCAGGATCGGCGCATTGATGAAGGTGTTGCGGTGCATCTGGCCCAGACGCACGAACTCGGCGTTTTGCAAGCCAGGGATCAGGCGCAAAATCTCTGTCTGGGCGGGCCATGTGATATTGGTCTGGAAGCCGACAATGTTGTAGAGCGTCCCGGCCAGATTGTCACGCCGAAGCTGCACAACGGCGTGGGGGCGCTTGTCAGTGCGCGGATCACGCAGACCCACCGGACGCATTGGGCCAAAGGCCAGCGTCTCATTACCGCGACTGGCAAGCTGCTCAATCGGCAGGCAGCCCTCGAAGAAATGCGGGTCTTCCTCTTCAAAGGTGCGAAGCTTGATCGTCGGGGCGCTTTTAATCGCGGCCACGAAGCGCTCATACTCTTCACGATTCAGCGGGCAGTTAATGTAATCGCCTTCTTCCGATTCGCCGCGTTCATAGCGATTGCCCTGAAACGCGATGCTCATATCAATCGTGCTGGCTTCCACAATCGGCGAGAGCGCATCATAGAAGTACAGATATTCCGATCCTGCCAGCGCCGCGATTTGGTCAGCCAGAGCGGGCGAGGTGAGCGGGCCTGTGGCGATAATCGTTGGCACATCCGACGGAATGGTCGTGACCTCCTGGCGAATCAGGCGAATGCGCGGATGCTGTGTGATGGCATCGGTGACGCGCTGCGCGAACTGCTCCCGATCCACCGCCAGCGCTCCGCCTGCGGGCAGCGCTGAGGCTTCGGCGCAGGCGATGAGCAGGGAACGCAGGACTTTGAGTTCGCCTTGCAAAATGCCTGTGGCGCGATCCGGCAGTTTGGAGCCGAGCGAATTGCTGCATACGAGTTCTGCGAGGCGGTCTGTGACATGAGCGCCCGTCGGCTGAACGGGCCGCATCTCGTAAAGATCAACGGTGAAGCCGCGCTCGGCGAGCTGCCATGCGGCTTCAGAGCCAGCAAGACCGCCGCCGATCACGATAACAGGGTGAGACATGGGCGATTATCCTAACGATTTGAGCGAGGAATACGGCGGCACATGTTGCAGCATGATCGCCTGATCACGGGCGGCCTGGAGTGTTGGCACATCACTGCTTTGCGGCGCACGCATGAGGGCGTGCCGATAGGCATGGGCAGCCTCACCATAGCGCGTCAGGGCAAACAGCGCATCGCCCATAATGTGGTAGGCAAGAGCATCATGGGCATCATCTACCGCATGATCAGCTTTGCTCAGCAGCATTTCAATCACATTGATCGCCTGCGAATAATGCCGCAGTTGATAATGGCAGCGGGCAATCCGCAGGTGCAGCGCCTCCTCCCAGGGATGATAGGGATTGAAGGCGAGGACTTGCTCATAGGCGGTCAGCGCCTGATCGAAGCGCCCCCCCTCATAGGCGGTTTCCGCCAGCATCTCATAGGCCCGCGCCCATGTCACATCAAGGCCACGCGGCGTTTTTTCCATCTGGAGGAAGGTCTGGAGGGTCGTGCTGGCCTCGGAACGGCGTCCGCAGCGAAACAGCAGTTCGCCAAGCGCAAACGTGGCTTCTGCCAGCGCTCCCCGCGCATGATGGCCTTCTTCAGTGGCAACTTTCTGCGCGGCGCGGGCGGCTGTGAGTGCCTGTTCAGGGGCGCTTTCGGCCAGAACGCGGCTGCGGAGCAAATGCACATGCACAAGCCACAGGCGCGATTCGCTGATGGGATAGGTGTGCAGGGCTTTTGTGAAAAGGGTGTCGGCCTGGCGCGGTTGGCGGCCTTCATAGAAGGTCAGGTAGCCGAGACGCTCATAGCAAAACGCCGTCAGCGCCGCAATCGTTGAGGGGCTGAAAAGCGCCTTATGGAAGGACTGCTCCGCCACATCAACCTGATCCAGGATCAAGGCGGCGCGACCATGCTGATAATAAATCCAGCCGAGATTGTCATAGTTGGGATGTTCGCGCTCAATTGTGCTGTAGAGCAGCAGCGCCTGCTGCACATCGCCACGATCTGCAAAGCCGACGATGGCCTGCTCGAATCGGGCCAGCAGACAGTCGGCCACCAGTTCCAGCACATTCGCAGGCTGATCGGCATTTTCCAGCACATTTGCCGCTTTGAGATCATCCAGTGCCTCTGAGGGACGCCCGGAGAGAAGACGCACCCGCGCCCGTAGGAGCAGAGCACGCTGCTGTGCCGGCGCGGGTAGGTCTGATCTGAGCAGCCGCGCCAGAAGAATCTCAGCCTTTTTAAACTCACGGGCGGTCAGGTAATCATCTAGAACCTGGAACTCGTGCATCAAGCCTCCGGACATAAAATGTTCGCCTGGGGACATCGGGTTTTAACCCGGTGGGGAAAGGCGTCCTTCCTTTCTCATCGCTGTAGCCGTCCGGGTGCTTTCCCCGAAGGGAGGGAGCGATTTGAGTGACCGCTGGCTCGCTCCGAGCCGTTTCCGCTTGCGCGGATAATGTTTTCCTCGACAACGTTATGGAGCGGTTTTGTGTGACGCGCACGGCCTTAGACCCTCACGCTGTTTAACGCGTCACCGCAGAGTTCGGAACTGGAAGGTCATCCCGAAGTGCCTCTGTATTCGCCCCTAACGGAGGCTCTGAC
>DAOTUR010000052.1:0-13438 GCA_034436915.1 Anaerolineae bacterium | reverse complement strand
GCATTGGCCTTCTCAAGGGTCTTGAGAAGTGCTTGGGCCTGTTGGGGTGTGGGCAGAAGTTGAACGACAGCGGTCAGTTTCATGCTTAAATCATATAATCACTCTGTTAGGCTGTCAACGCGCTCAACCAGGAACAGCGCTCTCCCTCCCCAGCCTAAAGGCAGGGGCTTCCCGCGTTTTTTCGGTGAGGATTGATGAATGCTGAGGTCATCATTCAGCGACCCGTGCGAGACGGGGGCATAATTTTTAAGCAAGGCGACGCATGAGTCGCCCCTACAAGGTCACAACGAACGATTAGCGTAGGGACACGGCACGCCGTGTCCTCACGTTTGCCCAAAATCAACCATGATCCTGAACGTCTCGCGGACGAGGCCCGCCTCGCCCCTACGATCCGCATAGAGACCTGGACATGCCGCAAGCGCTTTAATCGCCTGCCATCTCATGCAGATGCAGATGAGTCTTCAAGAAGCGTCCGGTATGGCTGATCGCAATATCGGCCACCTGCTCCGGCGTCCCCTCGGCAATGACCTGCCCGCCGCCGGTGCCGCCCTCCGGCCCCAGATCGATGATGTGATCGGCTACCTTGATGATATCCAGGTTGTGCTCGATCACCACCACGCTGTTACCGCTGTCCACCAGCATTTGCAGCACATCGATCAGCCGTTTGACATCCACCGCATGAAGTCCGGTTGACGGTTCATCCAGGATGTAGATCGTCTGGCCTGTCGCCCGCTTGGAGAGTTCGCGGCTGAGCTTGATGCGCTGCGCCTCGCCGCCGCTGAGGGTGGTGGCCGACTGGCCGATGCGAATATAGCCCAGGCCCACCGCCTGTAATGTGACCAGCTTGCGATGAATATTCGGTTGAGCGCTGAAGAACTCAATCCCCTCATCCACCGTCAGATTCAGCACATCGGCGATGCTCTTCTCTTTGTACTTCACTTGCAGCGTCTCGCGGTTGTAGCGCGTGCCTTTGCAGACTTCGCAATCGACATAGACATCGGGCAGGAACTGCATCTCAATTTTGTTCTGGCCCTGTCCATCGCAGGCTTCACAGCGCCCACCCTTCACATTGAAGCTGAAACGCCCCTGGGTATAGCCGCGAATCTTGCTCTCCGGCAGCTCTGAAAACAGGGAGCGAATTTCATCGAACATCTTGGTGTACGTGCCGGCATTGCTGCGCGGCGTGCGGCCAATCGGCGACTGATCGATGTTGATGATCTTGTCAAGCTGCTCAATGCCTTCGATCTTCTCATGTGCGCCGGGCTTGTCGCGGCTGCCATTGATCATCTGGGCGAGGCGTTTGAACAGTACCTCGACAATCAATGATGATTTGCCGCTGCCGCTGACGCCTGTGATGCACACCAGCTTGCCAAGCGGAATATCCACCGTCACCTTGTCGAGATTGTTCTCCGTCGCATTGACGATGCGGATGATTTTGCCATTTCCAGCGCGGCGTGTCTCAGGCACAGGGATGACGAAGCGCCCCGACAGATAATCGCCTGTCGCGCTGCCCACCACCTGCGCCACCTGTTCCGGCGTGCCTTCGGCGACGATGCGCCCGCCGTACTCGCCCGCGCCAGGGCCGAGATCGATGAGCCAATCGGCAGAACGCATCGTCTCCTCATCGTGCTCTACAACGAGGACGGTGTTGCCGAGATCGCGCAGCCCGGTCAGCGTCTGAATCAGACGGGCATTGTCGCGCTGATGCAGCCCAATCGAGGGTTCATCAAGCACATACAGCACGCCCGTCAGCCGACTGCCGACCTGCGTTGCCAGACGAATGCGCTGCGCCTCGCCGCCGCTGAGACTGCCCGCCGAGCGCGACAGCATCAGATAGGTCAGGCCCACGTCGTAGAGGAAGCCAACCCGCGACTCAATCTCATTGAGAATCTGCTGGGCAATCTGGCGATCACGCGGCTTGAGACGCGCTTCCATGCCCTCTGCGCCGCGCAGCCCTTCGATCCACTGCGCCAGATCACTCACATTGAGCATCGTCACATCATAGATAGACTTGGTGTCAATCGTGACCGCCAGCGCATAGGGCTTGAGACGTTTGCCATGACACACATGACACGGCACATGCGTCATGTATTCTTCCAGGCGATCCCGCATGTCGTCCGAGCCAGTTTGCTGCCAACGGCGCTCCAGGTTGGTCAGCAGGCCCTCAAAATTTGTGGCATAGGTGCGCGAGCGTCCGTTGCTGTTGGTGTACTCAACATCGATCTTTTTGCCTTTTGTGCCGTAGAGAAAGACCTCTTTCTGCTCGGCTTTCAGATCGCGCCAGGGGACATCCAGCGGGATGCGATAGGCGCTGCTCAGAGCGCGGAAGATGCTGCTAGCATACGAGGTCGAATCCTCCGTCGTCCAGCCGTTGACGTTCAGCACGCCCTGATTGATCGACAATTCCGGGTTGGCGACAATGCGATCCGGATCCATTTGCAGCTTGAAGCCCAACCCCTGACAGTCCGGGCACGCGCCACTGGGCGTATTGAAGCTGAACGTGCGCGGCTCAATCTCCGGGATACTGCCATGCCCATGCACACACGCCAACTGCTCACTGTACAAAATGTCTTTGGGGTGGTCACGATCCGTCACGTCATTGACGATCATGAGACCTTCGCCCAGTTTGAGAGCCGTTTCCACTGCTTCGGTCAGGCGCGACTCGAAGCCTTTGGCCTCGTCGCTGTCGGCATCACTGGCGTAGTGATGAATCACGAGACGATCTACCACCGCTTCGACGTTGTGAATCACATAGCGATCCATCTTCACGTTTTCGTCCAGCTCATGGATCTCGCCATTGATCCGCACGCGCACAAAGCCGCCTTTTTTGAGGTCTTCGAGCGCTTTTTCATGCGTGCCTTTTTTGTTGCGGATGACGGGCGCGAGGATATTAACCCGTGTCCCATCCGCCAGCAGTTTGACTTCATCCACCACCTGCTGCGCCGACTGTGCGACGACTTCTTCGCCGCAGACCGGACAGTGTGGCACACCAATCCGCGCATACAGCAGGCGCAGATAATCATAAATCTCAGTGACAGTGCCGACGGTGGAGCGCGGGTTGCTGCTCACACTCTTCTGGTCGATAGAGACAGCGGGACTCAGCCCGTCAATCTGATCGACATCCGGTTTTTCCATCAGGCCCAGGAATTGGCGGGCATAGGCGCTCAGGCTCTCCACGTAACGGCGCTGGCCTTCTGCGAAGATCGTATCGAACGCCAGCGACGACTTGCCGGAACCGGACAAGCCGGAGATCACGACGAGTTGATTGCGGGGGATCTCGACATCAATATTTTTGAGGTTGTGCTCACGCGCACCCCGGACGACGATCTTATCCTGCATGGAGTTTGTTCCGTGTCTCTCAGCCAACGAAAGAAAAGCGAGGATCATACATACGTTCGATTATAGTCTTACTTTTGTTCTATGCCAACAATCAGTTTTATCGCACAAAATTTCTTACGTTGTGCTTACATGAGAGGCAAATAACGCAATTCTCTAGAGGATTTAATGTGTTAAATTTTAGGAGAGTGTGATGAGACAAAGACTCGGATGCAAAGTTATTGCAGAGTATTGAGATCAGCAACGGCCAAATTATATAACCAATGGTGCATGTCTCGATTTTGCGATCATTTTGCCTCACAAAATCAAATTCTGCGGCTCAGTTTTTGATGGCTAACGGTTTTTAGAGGGCCAAAGCGTCTTTGTAGGGGCGCGATATATCGCGCCCCTACGCCAATCCCACCTCAAATTTACGACTTGCACCATTGGTTATATAGCATTATACACCACAAGTAAAGATGCTTTGTTAAGCTCTGTGACCAATGGATCATATCTCGATTTTGTGATAATTTTGCTTCATAAAATCGAATTCTGAGACTCAATTTCTGCTATACTCAAAATGGGGATAAAGTGCGGTTTCAGCCCTTTGAAAAGGCGCAATTTATGACCTTTTAGAGTATATCTATTCCACTATCCGTTCTGTGTCCTGCGGAGTTATCTTTCAACCGCCCGTAAGCAAGGCCAGCGTGTCCTCTCGGCCCTGTATGAGGCCTTGCTGGGCCGCCCCTTTCTCCCTGCCTGAGCAGTTACGGATTTTCAAGGTAAAACAGGGTTTTCAACCCCTGCATCCATCTATTCAAGCGGTGTTGAATAGACGGGCGTTCCACCGACCCACGTCCAATGAACCGTGACTGTCTGGGCATTCACCAGCACCAGATCAGCATCTTTGCCGATTTCAATCGTGCCTTTGCGATGCCCCATGTGGATGGCATTGGCAGCATTGCGGCTCGTCACGGGCCACAGCATTTCCAGCGGCTCCCCAATCGTTTGCATGAAACGGTAAACAGCGCGATCCATCGTGAGGGTGCTGCCTGCCAATGCGCCTTCCGGCAGACGTGCAATGCCCTCGCGTACCTGTATCACCCGCGTATCAACTGGGTAATCGCCATCGGGCAGGCCCGTTGCGCGAATGGCATCGGTGATGAGGATCAGGCCATCGGGCTTTTTGATCTGCCACAGCAAGCGAATCATCGCTGGATGCACATGCACGAGATCAGCAATGAGTTCGCAGCGCACCCGCCGATCATTGAGTACCACCCCCAACACAGCCGGCTCACGATGCAGCAGGGGAGGCATGGCGTTGAAGGTGTGCGTGCTGTGCGTGACACCCTGCTGGATGGCTGACAGGGCTTCTTCATAGTTCGCATCTGTATGGGCAATAGACACCGTGATGCCGCGTGCCACACAGGTCTCAATCAGCCATTGATTCTCAGCGAATTCGGGCGCAAGTGAGAGCAGGCGTATCACATCCAGATCAAGCCAGGGAAGAGCTTCGATAGGGTCGGCCTGACGGATGAGGTCAAGATTTTGTGCGCCACCCTTGACCGGATTGAGATAAGGGCCTTCGAGATGAGCGCCGAGCAGTTGTGCGCCCTGCGGCTCCTCAAGCGCCATTGCATCGCGGGTCGAGCGGATCGCCTCCAATGCGGCACTGATACGCTCCTGGGTATCCGTCCAGGTGGTCGCCAGAAAGCTCGTGACACCATGCTGACCGTAAAAGCGTGACATCTGGCGCAGCGATTCGGGGGTGGCATCCATCGTATCAACGCCATCGCTGCCATGCACATGCACATCGATAAAACCCGGCAGCAGCAGTTCACCTTTGGCATTGAGCCGCTCCTGGCTCAGAGTCGGATTGGGCGTCCCTTCCCCAATTGCGGCAATCTTTCCCTCCCGACACAACACCCACCCACGAGCCATAACGCCCGTCGGGGTGACAATCCGCGCATTTTCAATCAGCATTGTCGACTCTCAATCATGATCATTCTTAAACGCCCATATTAACCATGAATGGGCCGAGCAGACAGTGGGGAAATGTGACAATGAGGGTGCGAGTGATTGAGGGGATAATTCCTACAAGGTTTTGTCAGCATAAGCCCGAAATCAGGAATCGGTGTGAAGCACAATCAGCTACAAGTCAAGCCAATTCAAGATTACATCGAATTCAAATTGGGTCATGTGTCCATCAAGCGCGTTTGCCAGTTCAGGCTGCTGTGCAGCAAGGATGTCGAGGGTTTCCTGCATAGCGGTCAAATCGCCGCGCCGTGCCGCCTTACGCAGCGCATCACGCATGATGCCCGGCATTGAAGAGGGCGTCCAATTTTCGAGCGCAGCGCCTTGTGGCAGAGCTGATGGGGGAGGCAGCGCAATCACAGGCGGGGCATCAGGGACATTCGAGTCCGTCAGGGCGGGAATATCAAAGCGGAACACCAATCCCCCCGATGGTTGCAAGGCAACGCTCAAAATCCCACCCAACAGCATGACAAGTTGATACGTGATGGACAGGCGAAGACCGGTGTTGTGTGTCGTGAGCGTGTTATAGGGGCGGGTGAAGAGACGTACAACATCATGCAGTTGCTCTTCTGTCAGGCTTTCGCCCTCACTCCACAGCTCAAAGTAAAGCCGCCGCCGATAATACAGGCGCAGATACAGTGTGCTGTCGGGCGCACGCTGACTTAAGAAGCGAAGCAGATTCTGTAACACCAGACGCAGCTTATCCTGATCCGTGTGCAGCGCTGGTGGCACAGTCTCAAAATTGAATTTCAGCCGCCGTTGTGTCTCACCGAGCGTGTCCTGAATCACGCTCATAATAAAGGGTTTGACATCGATGCGCTGAATCTGGAGGACGCCTTTTTCAGCCTCAAGGCGTGCCACCTGGATAGCGGTGGCGATCATTCCGACGAGGCGTTCGGCATGTTCAACGATGATTCGCGTCTGGTCACGCTGGGTCTGGGAGAGCGAGGTATCACTGACCAGAATCTCAGCGAATCCCAGGATGGCTTGCAGCGGTGTCCGCAGTTCATGGTTCATACGAGCGATGAATTCTGTGCGTTCGCGCTGGGCCGCCTGCGCCTGAGTGGTGGCTTTTTGCAGATCGAACGTCCGTTTCTGTACGCGCTCTTCCAGCGTGCGGTACAGGGCTGCATTGTCCAGCGCCGCCGCCATTTGTGCGCCAATTGTCATCAGGAGCGGGCCATCGCCAATATCTAACGGATGAGATAGCGTGTAATACGCGATGAGGACGCCCACCGGATGGCGGCGATGGCTGAGCGGAATACCGATGAGCGATTTGATCTCGAAAGCTTCAAGCTGCCCATCGAGGATGACATCTTCAAGCATCAGCGGGCTGGTTCGCTCCAGAATTTTCGTAAGCAGCGCATCGCCCCTGGCGCGATTGGAAACGGGCAGGGCATTCAAAACATATAAAGGCTGCTTCATGGCCCATCCCATAGAAAACTCATAATCAGCCTCGTTCACGACAAAGAGCATAAGGCCGCTGTAGGGGAGCGTTTTCAGCAGGGCCGTAAACGACTTTTCGATCAACTGTTCAAACGGGGCCGTTTCACTCAGCATCTGGCCGATCTGGTGCAGGGTGGTGAGTTCGTTGACGCGCTGTTCAAGCCGCGCATTGGTGGTGTGCAGATCAGCCGTCACCGCAATCACATCATGGTACTGCTGCTGGGCAAAATCACGTTGCTCGGATAATTGTCTGAGATTGGAGGCCAGCGCCAGCCGCACTGAGCGCGTATACAGGATGCCAAGCGCATTTGTCACGATGAACATCGCAAATAACACGGTTTCCACGCCGTTATGCCCCAGGCTGTACAGCATGGCTATCGCTATCACTGTCACAGCAAGACCCACGATCACAAAGCGGTTTATGCGTTCGCTGTGTGTGACATCGGCCCATATCACGTTCCATTCGCAGTACTCGGTGAAGCCATCTTTGGCACAGACAAGATTGTTGACACTCGCCAGCGGCAGGCTGGGATTACGCAGCCTGGGGAGCGCTGCAAATGCGCCACGCCACATATCACAGGAGGCGGCAATATGCAGAGGCCGCAAATCAGGCCGCTGCTCTGACAGATCGGGATACCAGCGGAGATGCATCGACTGAGATGTTGAATCAATGACGTCCAGCCGTGTCTTGGCGAGGCGTGTCATCAACGCAGGTAGCCGCAAATAGGCCTGTCGCAGCGAGAGAGGGCGCGTGATCACAAGCAGCGGCTTTGGAATCATGTAGCCGCCCACGTTGAAATAGAAATCGGGATCGCCGGACAGCAGCCGCGCATATTCACCCACGAACAGTGAAAATTCCAGCGAGTACCAGCGATTGGCCTGCATCAAATCAGCAGCGGTGATATGCAGACGGGGGTCGGGGAGGGCGAGATTCAAGCGCGTGACCAGAGCACGCAGTGCCTCAAGCTGTTTGGCTTCAATATGCGCGGCAGGCTGGTTCCTCTCAAGCGCTTGCTGAGCAATATAGGTCTGCATGTAGGTAACAACCCCGATGATGAGACGGGATTGGATTTGCTGGATGGGGCGATCCTGTTCATCAACACCAAAGGGACGATGCTTCATTGATTGGCCCACGAGGGGAGAGTTGAGAGAACGTGATGATACAGCCATGCCGTCACCCTATGGAATCGAGTTATTACATACTGTAACGCAAAAAAGCCAAATAAGGTATGAAGAATGACGCTTTCGTTTAGTATCTTTCCTTAAAGGTATTTTTGGGCGCAGTGTCCAGTGTGCTGCCTTCTTACAAAATATTCATAACAATTTATAAGATACCTCCCTGCTGGTCAAAAGATACAATAACCAGTTATTTTGCAAATTCATGTCAATTTGAGGCGGGATTGACGTAGAGATAACGATCTCGATGGTGCTTATGTCCCGCAAAAGGCCCTGTGTCCCATTGAATTTTAATGTGTCTTAAGCCATGATTGTTGTATCATGTTCATATCTTAATGGAGAGAGACGCCTGTTAGACAGATTTCCTCTACACATTTTCATTATTTTCTGGGACGATATGGCGATAATCGAATCGTCGTTCGAAACGTTTCTAGCACGAGTGGGTTTAAGTCGGTAGAAACTTCAGAAACCCTTCCCAAAAATGTGTCATTCGTCACATGGGCAGGCGAGTAGAGATCGTTATACTCCGATTTATGCCTGCGAGAACAGCAAAAGGTTGAACAGTTTATGACACATCTGATTAACGATCCTCAGTTTGGGGAAATCATCGACTTCGATCATCTGATGGTCGAGCTTCAGGGCAGCTATGACAAAATGTTCCCTGACTTTGATATGGTCGGCGCAGTGGCCGTTGGCTCAAAAGCTTATGGCGACGAACCGAACTATATGACAGCGGGTGGTGCAAGTATTCTGGCCTATTCCATGCTGCTGGCCGCCGAAGAATATGAACTGGCGCAGGAGTACAAAGGTAAGCTGTTCACACTGGGTTGGACGGAAGAGCATACAGGGTCAGACCTTCTGAGTGCCACGACACAGGCCACCCCTGATCCCACTGATCCGACGGGCCGCCGCTACCATGTGAAGGGGCGCAAGTGGCTCATCAACAACAGCTATCACGCGGAATACCATTCCATCGTAGCGAAGGTTGACCCGACACAGGATGGCCCGCGTTCTCTTTCAATCTTCATTGTGCCGCGTTCCAGCACCAAAAATTGGGAACGGCTGGAAACGCACGTCCTCAGCAATATGGTTCTGACCAAATTTGACGTGGATGGCCCCGGCATCCTCGTGGGCAAGGTGGGACATGGCCTGCAAATTTTGCAGCGCATGTCGATGCCTGCCAAATATATCTGCTCGTACCTGGGAGCGCGTCTGTTGATCCAGGCGATCAATGCCACATTGGATCATCTCTCCACCAAGCGCATCTTCAATGAGCATCCCATCAATTTCAGCAATGTGTTCCGCCAGATGTACAACATCTCGCTGCAATCGGCCTTCCTGAACTTCGCGTATTATCGCGCAACAACCTTCAGCGACAGCAGCTTCCTGCAATTTCATGGCACGATGATGAAATCATGGCTGCTGCTGCGCTGCAATGAGATCATGTGCGATAATCTGCTCGTGGCCGGCTCCAAAGGCTTCCTGCGTGAGAGCGTGATCGGGCGCAATGCGATTGACTCGTTCGTGCTGCCTGTGTTCGATGGTCACTATACCCTCAACACGCTCATGACCGCCAAGATGATGGATCGCTATCTGACTGCCACCGACAAGGCGAACATGGAAGAGCGCCTTGCCATGATGCGCGAACGCATCTACACCACCCGTGCGGGCAACCAGATGAATATCAAGTCCTCTGTCTTCCGTAATCCCGAGTTCTACGATTATGTGGATTACATTGAGCAGCTTGGTCTGCCGATTGACATTCACGCGGCGGATCTCATCAATGCGACCAAGACCCTGCTGAATGAGGTCGAAACAACCGGACTCCTGTCTGAAGCCGAGTACAAGTACAAGATTGGCACGTTGGTTCACTGGCTAGAGAGCATCCAGGCCGCTGCCGAGTTCTGGAAGGTCACGGGCGAAGATCAGTATTTGAATGTGATCATTCAGCAGTACAACAGCTATGTGAAAATCTTCAATGACATCATCATTGAGGGAGCACTGCAAACCGATATGCTGACGCTGATGAAGCAGCTTCCGCTGCCGGAGGTCGAGGATCATGTTGGCTTCCTGCGTCACATGCTGAATCACGAATCTCGCTGGTTGCAGCGTGAGAAGAAGCCCGAAGCGGCGATTGGCGATTAATGACCCCACCCCAACCCTCTCCACAGGAGGGAGGTTATGTCGTCTTTGAGGGGCGCGGCATTTGCTGCGCCCTTTGTATTTGGAGATAAAAAGTGATTTTTATTGAGTCTCAGTGGATCACTTTTGATGATTGGCTGTTTGAAGATGATAATGATACATTGCGATTGGCAGACACTTTAGAATGCGAAATTTGGGTTGGTCGGCCACCCAGCAGATCAGCCAAGCCTGTGCAGGGCGATTGCATCTAAATTTGGAGGACTTTGAGGAGATAGGCTTCACTCCAACCCGCCTTGAGCCGTTTGCCTTTAACACCTTATTTGGCCGAGGTTTCTTGTTTGAGCAGGTTGAGGGCCATATGGCGCAGTACCGCGAAATTCTGTGGAGCATGGCCGATGCGGACACGCTGGTCATCTTCGCGGAACGCGATGTCCAGCACCCAGTGCAAGCCATTTTCAATCTGCCAGTGCGCCCCAATGGCCTGCAAGAGCACCGTCGCCTGCTTCGGCAGAGACGTGATGGAGTAGGCCACTTCGACACTGGTTTTATCGGGCAGGCGACGCTGGCGGCGGACTTTGACCAGGGTCTGGAGACCTGGCCACTGCGAACTGATGCGAAAATAAGGAAAGTGCTGCGCGTCTGTGATCGTCCAGCACTCCCGAATATCGATCCGACCAGGCCCTTTGGTAACTGTTTTAGCGTAGTCGGTGTCCAGACCATGAGCCGGCGTCTGCTCAAGATGCGTGAACAGCTCGACGGTATCTTGATATAAATGCGCCTGATTTTCCTTCAGCGACAGGACATAATCCGCCTGTTGGTCGACAATCGCTGCGGCAATGTCTTTTTGGCAGCCCATCGCGTCGATGGTGACAATGCATCCGGCCAAGCTCAAGACCTTGAGCAGTTGCGGAATGGCCGTGATCTCATTCGACTTGTCATCGACTTTGCGCTGTCCCAGGATCAGATGATTGTCCGTCGCCCAGGCACTGACCATGTAAATCGCCGCTTTGCCCAGCCGTTTGTCATGCGAGCGGCGCAATTGTTTGCCGTCGATGGCAATCACCTGTCCGTCGCTGACCTCAAACGCCGACTGCACCCAGTGCAAAAACGCGGCTTGAAACGCCTCGGCATCAAGACGATTAAAGACCCGTCCAAACGTATCATGCGAGGGGATGCCGTGCGGCAACGCTAAAAACTGCCGCAACCAAACCAGCTTTTCATTGCCCCACACCTCGATATTTGCCCCATCATCCGCGCCGCAAATGACCGCACACGGCGATTGTGATGATGTCCAACAGACTGTGGTCTTTGGTGCGTTCCACACGTGGGTCAATGATATCCTTAAAATGTGCGAATAAATCGGGGCTGTTGGACAGGTTCATGGTTTATACTCTGTGTTTAGCCCAGTTTACCTCATTTTCAATCCCCAATTAGATGCAATCGCCCTGATGGCAGTCTCCCTCAATATAGACCAATATCAATTATTTCTACTATAATATGACGCGCTTCAGGCTGCTTGCTAGTCTGGTAACCCAGTGAGAACAAAGCTTGCCCAGTAGCACGGTTGATCAGGATATAGGTCTTTGATCTTGATCATGGCAGCCTGGAGTGCATCGGCATCATTGCTATATGTTCCAGACAAGCGCGCCTCCATAAATGCAGTCAACAGCATCGCCGTAGCCTCATCATCGACGCTCCACAGACTACTCACAACCTTCTGCGCCCCTGCTCCAAAGAACGCCCGATTGATGAGACCGAAGTCTTCGCCATCGCCGCCGCTCCTCGTGTCACAGCCGCTCAAAATCACAAGCTCCGTCGCGCTTAAATCGAGTTCATAAATTTCACGGACTTCGAGGCGGCCATCGTATTGACCTGCCTCGTCAGGAGCGAGATGGATGACACTGTAAAGCGGCGCAAAAGGATTCAATTCGGCATGGGCGCTGATATGCAGGATGCCTCTGCCAGCCAGCTGAGTCCGCAAATCGGCTTCGGTGGCATTGGTGACAGCCTCCATTTGGAAAAGATCAGCAATGATTCGCACCTCGCTGTCCGCATGGGTGAGCGCTGGAAGAGGGGGCGCAGAGCGTTGAGACATCGCCAGAATCGGCTGTATTGCGGGAGTATTCTGACGATCTTTGAGCAAGACAAGAGTTGTGCCGGATGGAATCATGCTGATGGCGTAGTCATCGATGAGATAATGGCCATCGGGAGCTTGCAGCGCGGCGAATGGAACATAATTCAGCACACCATCGGGTGAAATAATGAGATGTGACGTAGTAATCTCATTTGTAATGGGCGCAAATACCAGATCATAGAGATCGCGTAGAGCGTCGGCGTTAGCACGGCGATCCGTGGCAAAACGGCGCACCGCTTCATCAATCTGATCTGTGCCTGCATCGAGGGTAAATCCACGCAGGTCGTTCGCTGTTACAAGCAGCGCATAGCTCCCAACGGGATTGATGCCATAGAGAAGCAGCGTCGTATCGTCAGGCAGAGCGACTTGTATCTCCTCTAAAGATGCTACATCCAACGCAAGTTCGCGGCTAAGAAAGCCTCCCTGAAGTTGCATACGCTCGATATGGCGGTCGTAAGTGTCCTGAGCATCTTCCAGTGCAGCCTGTGCGTCTTGCTTTGCTTGATCGGCGGTGTTGAGATCGCGATTGAGAGCATCAACCAGATTCTGAGCCTCTAGTACAGCAAGACGCAGAGTCTCTTCTTCTAGAAGGAGGGTTTGATCATCGAGATTGCCACGAAAATCGACAGGTTGACTGCGGAGTTCATCGCGGCTGAGGATGCCGCGTCCACGTTCAGTATATTCCAATGCGATCGGCAGATCATCCTCCTGAATTAGGAGGATGCTTATACGAGCGTAAAAGTCAACATTTTCAGCCGCCAAACTGATGATCGCTTGATCTAGTGGGCCATGTGTTATGCATAGCCGTATTCTTTGATCTCAAATTGAACTTGAAAACACCAAAAAGAATGCGGTTATGCACAGCAAGTGACCCACTAGTACACTCGCTTGCAGCAGATTTTCTTGCACATCAATCGCTTGACCATAATAGTTGAGCGCTTCTGACGGCTCACCTAACACAAGATCATATAAAATGCCGATATTGTTGAGTGATATCGCTTCATTATTTTGGTTGCCCACCTCACGTGCGATGGCAAGCCCTTGTTGATAATAATCTAGCGCTTGGCCATACTGCCCCAGCTCCTACGAGAGCCCCTGCAATTGCAAGCTGGCTTCCTGCAACGGTAATACTAATGGAGATCGATTGTATGAGGGAATTTACGATCTCGCCAAACGATCCAATTCCCTGAA
>DAOTUR010000051.1:0-7153 GCA_034436915.1 Anaerolineae bacterium | reverse complement strand
GTGACAGCGGCAGGCAAAGTCACGGCATCGCACAAACATCTCAAGACACTTCACCACTCTGACGGCTATACCTACCAGAAAGGACAAGGCGCTCTCCCTCCCCATGCCTAAAGGCAGGGCTATCCCGCGCCGATTCGATGATTTGCTTGAATCGTAGGAACGAGGCCCGCCTCGTCCGAACCTGTGGACATGGCAGGCCGTGTCCCTACGACAACATCCTTTATGCCAAGCCTCCTATACGTCGCTTCCCAGATGTTGCAGTGCCCGCATCGCCAGCACGCCATCGACATCCTGCGTCCCCTCATCCGCCGCCAGCACTGTATGGACATGGGCCACAAACGCAGCATCCCCCAGGAAGGCCAGCAGCAGCGCAGCCGTGCTGATTCGCAGTTCAGCGGTGCTTTTGTCATTGGCGCGATCCAGGAATTCGGCAGTGCTCGTCCAGCCTGTGACATCCTCCATCGTCTTGTACAGCGATTCGGCAAAGGTGAAATCAAAGCCCTCATGCAGCGCGGCCTCGCTCTCCCGAATGATGCTTTGCAGCAGCGGGCAGATGGAGTCGCCATTGGGCGGGAGCGGCTGATGGGCAGCGGCGGCCTCGGCGATTAGATGCAGCGCTTCGGGCGAGGTGTCAATCTCGTGCTCCACGAAGGGGCGCTTGAACTGCTGCAAGAGCAGATTGATCAGATCGGCAGTGGGCGCGGTGAGGAGATGGGCGGCGGGCGATGTGGGGGGCATGGCAGTCCTCCTTGAGCGTTTTGTCCAGTATGCGATGCTTTGGGCGAGGATGCAAAGTCAAAGGCCGTGAATACCTTTGAACACACAGAAGAGGCTTATAATGGATCATACTGATGCGAGAGGAACACATTCATGCAGCCGATTACTGAGCAAATTCCAATTCGGATTGACGAGGATGGCCGTATGCGCCTGGGCAATACCCGCGTGCTGTTGAATCTGGTGGTGTATTCATTCTGGCAGGGTGAGGCCCCAGAGACGATTGTGAATCACTATTCATCGCTGTCGTTGGCGGATGTGTATCTGGCGATTGGCTATTATTTGCGCCACCGCGAAGAGATTGACGCCCATATTCAGCGCGAAGATGAGGAGGCCAAACAGCTTCAGCAGAAGATTGAAGCCCAGTATACGCCTCAGATGCGTGATGCTCGTGAGCGCTATAAAGCCTGGGCGGTGACAAGACGTGATGCCGATGATGCCAGACTCAAAGCCGAAATTGAAAAACAAAAATCTGAGGCGAAATGATACGATTTCTGGCGGATGAGAATTTCAATGGAGTGATTGTCACGGGGCTGAGACTTTTAGTCCCTACTGTTGAGATACTTCGGATTCAGGATACGGAATTGTATCAGCGCCCTGACCCCATTATTCTCTCCTGGGCGGCTGAGAAGAGATATGCCCTTCTGACGCATGATGTCAACACCATGCCGGGATACTTTTATGATCGCGCGAAGGCCAATCAGCCGCTTCCTCTCCTGTTTATGGTTCATAACGATAAACCTATTGGGGCTGTCATTAAGAGCTTGCAGTTTATTATTGAAACAGATGATGAGGCAGCGTGGGCAGGCATACCCCAGTACCTTCCCCTCTAATGCAGCCAACGTTTGCCGATCAGCCCTCATCAAGACGCCCTTGCGATAGGATCATCATTCCCACGTATTGCTCCTCATCTCTTCATCATTGTTTAACTGTGTGCTTGCGAGTTGGCAATTCAGCACTATAATTTTGCGTTACATCCAGCATATATCCCCAGGTTCACACGCATAACTATGATGGCTATCCCGACGCAACTTCGCATTAATGCCGAACGTCTTAAAACCGATCTTGATGATCTGGCGTTGATTGGACAAACTGATGAGGGCGGCGTCACACGTCTCGCCTTCTCGCAGGATGATGTGAGAGCGCGAAACTGGTTCGCCAATCGCATCGAAGACGCGGGCCTGCTCGTCCGTGATGACGAGGTGGGCAACGTCAGCGGCATTTTGCCTAGCGCTCACCCCCATGCCAAAACACTTTTGATCGGCTCGCATCTTGATACCGTCCCCAACGGCGGGCGCTATGATGGATCGCTCGGCGTACTGGCGGGCCTGGAATGCCTGCGCTGCGTGCGCGAGGCGGGACTCGCGCTGCCTGTGCATCTTGAGACCATCAATTACAGTGACCAGGAGGGGACATGGCAGTCCTTCTTTGGCAGCATGGGCTTTGCGGGCCTGCTGCGCGACCTGCGTCCCAACGACTATAACCAGCCCGTGACCGCGATGCGGGCCGCCCTCGATACCGTCGGCATCCGTGACAGCGAAATTCATCTGGCGCGGCGCGATCCGTCTACACTTCTGGCGTATCTCGAACTCCACATTGAGCAGGGAGATCGGCTGGACGTGGCCGGGCGGGAGTTGGGCCTCGTTACGGGCGTCGTGGGCCGCACTATGCTGCAAGTCACCTTTCGCGGCGAATCGACCCATGCCGCCACCACCCGCCGCGAACGCCGCCGCGATGCGCTGCATGGGGCCGCCCATTACATCACCCGCGCCTATGATGTCATCGCCGACGAGTACCCGGAGGGCATCTTTAACTGCGGCGATGTCGATGTCAAGCCGGGTCAATTCAACGTCATTCCGTCGAAGGCCGTCCTGCGCGTCGAGTGTCGACACCCCGACGAGCGAACTCTTGCCAGGATGGAGGAGCGGCTGTGTCATCTGGCGTATGAGTCCGCCGAGGAGCATCAGCTCAAAGCCACCTGTGAGACGATCCTGCACCGCCCCGCTGTCGATATGACGGACTCCATCGTCAGGACGATGGAGCAGATCTGCCAGGAACAGGGCCACACCTATCAGAGGATAGTCAGTCTTGCCGGTCACGATGCCCAGGTTCTCAGCCTGATTACCCCCACCGCCATGATTTTTGTCCCCACTGTTGACGGTCTCAGCCACACCCCCCACGAATTCACCCATTGGAATCACATCGAAGCGGGCGCGAACGTGCTGCTGCAAACGGTGCTGCATCTGGCGGAACAGGCGTAATATCCCCTTTGGGCATGGCACGCTATGCCCCTACAGGCGATTTGAGATGGGATTGACGTAGGGACGATCCATAGGTCGCCCCTACAAAAACGCTGTGATCTGTTCCGAACCGTATTGATCTTTAAAAATCAGGCTCCTGTAGGGGTTTGTAATCATTCACCTATCCATGCGATGAAGGCGGTTGTAGGGGTGCGATGTATCGCGCCCTGATTGATTTGTAGAAGATTTGGCTTGGGCAGGATGCATCCTGCCCCTACAAACCCACGATTATCATGGATAGGTGAATGATTACAGGGGTTTGGCGTGCCAAATCCTCGACACCACATCTGTTTCAGTCGCCCAGTAGGGCAATGCCTGCATTCTCGCCGCTTCCCCACCGCTCACCCCACGCCTGCGCGATTCTGACGCGATCAATCGTATAATGGTTGTAAAGATGCCTTTGTACATGAACGATGTGTCCGCAAAGTGCGTCTAAAATACAGATACATCCATAGACTCAGAGCGCCCATGACAAACATTCCGCTGCCACCCTCCAATGCTGCGCCGCTGCCCGCGCCGCGCCGCCGCCCCTATACGCCATCGCAGGTTAATCGCGGGTCAATTCCTGCCGCTCCTGGGCAACGTATGGATGCGCTGCGCCCCATGCCCGTGCGTGTGCTGCCCATTCGCGCGGCGTCTCAACGTCCGCGCCAGTGGCTGATGATCGCCGCCGCGCTCGTGGGCGTGCTGGCCGTCGTGAGCGTGCTGTTTGTGGGCGGAGTGGCCGCGCTTGGCCCGGCCAATCTCATCTATGGCTCAAGTATTGTGGGCGGCGTGCGCGTGGGTGGCGTCGCGGTGGGACGGATGCGCGAAGAAGAGGCCGCACAAAAGATCGCTGCTGCCTGGACGAATATCACATTGGCTGCACCCGCCAGCGCCGACGCCATCCTGCCCCCTATCTCGCTGAGTGCCGCAGAGTTGGGCTTGAGTATCGATCCACAGGCCAGCGCCGCCCGCGCCTATGCCGAAGTCCGCAGCCAGGGATCGATCAGCGGCCTGTTTGCCAGCCGCGTTGATGTGCCGCTCAGCGCGTCGATCAATGCCGATACCGCCCGCGCTGCCCTCACCGCCGCCGCCAATCAACTGACGATTGCGCCCGTAAATGCGGGCGTGGCGCTGGTCAATGGCAAGGTGCAGCCCACCGCGCCGCGCAACGGCCTGTCTGTCGATATTGAGGCCACGCTTGCCCAATGGACGAGCCAACCGCAGGCGTCGTTTGACAACGGGACTCTGTATGTCGTGGTGCAGCCCATCGCGCCCCAGGTGGCCGATTCGTCGCCGCTGCTGGCCCAGGCCGAAGCGCTGCTCACCCGTTCGCTCGATCTGCGCGTGTATGATCCCGTGACCGACGATACTGCCTATTGGTCGCTGCCGCCGGAACAGTGGGGCAACTGGCTCACTGCCAACAGCGATCCCAACAGCCCGATTGGTCTGTCGCTGCAATTGAGCGATGCCGACCTGCGGAATTATCTGACGACCCAGGCCGCCACTGCCCTCGATCCGTCGCGCACAATTGATGTCGATCAGGCCGCCGCTGCGATCCAAGCGGCATTGGCGGCTGGCACGCCCGATAAAGGCGCGGTCATCCTCAAACACCAACCGCGCACGCATGTTGTGGAAGCGGGCGAGACGATGATGACGATTGGCTACGATTTTGGCGTGCCATACCTCTATATCGAGGCGGTCAATCCAGGCGTGGATCAACTGAGCGTCGGGCAAACAATCAATATTCCGCCCGCCGATCAATTTTTGCTGCTGCCCGTTGTGCCGAACAAACGCATTGTCGTGAGCATCTCCAACCAGACGGTGCAAGTTTTCGAGAATGGTTCGCTCAAATGGGATTGGAAAGCGAGCACAGGCATCGCCAGCAGCCCGACATGGCCGGGCGTCTATCAAGTGCTTGAACATGACGAGAATGCTTGGGCAAGCCTCTGGCAATTGTCGATGCCGAAATTTATCGGCTTCTATAGACCTATTCCCAACTCTTTGTTCATTAATGGGCTACATGGTTATCCTACTCGTAATGGTGGACAGCTTTTATGGGCCAATTCGATTGGGATGCGAGTGACATACGGATGTGTGCTTCTGGATACCGTCAATATTGGCCTGCTCTATGATTGGGCCGAGGATGGTACGGTGGTTGAGGTTCTGAAATAGGTGTTGTGCGGCACAGCATTTTGTAGGGGCGCGATGTATCGCGCCCTGTAGAACGTTTTGTGCAATGTTTTCTCAATGAAGGTTATTTCTCCCTCCAATACCATCGATCTGTCCACTCTTCGAGCAGTTTATCTTGCTTGCTGTAGTTACAACGTGTGCAACCTGGAGTCTCGTGAGTTGGATCGTGAAACAGCGCAGGCCGTGAGCGCGATCTGTGGCAGGCACGTTGGCCCGCCGAGAAGAAACCGCCTGTTACAATCGGTCTTTTGTTCTAACACAGAGTGCGTTATAATTCTGTCATCACGTTAAAATACGACCTGATCACCCCCAGTTAGACATTACGATTTTATAACAAAATATTGGAATAAACTGGGATAATTTGGGATATATTTCTCCCCGTTTTATCCCAGAATTCTGTAAGGATGAGACATTATGCAAATCAGTGTGCTACAAGAGAACCTCGCCAAGGCCGTCAACAGCGCCATCAAAGCGATTGAATCGCGCCCGCCGCTGCCTGTGCTGGCGAATATCCTGCTGGAGGCCGACGAGAGCCGTCTGCGTATTGCAGCCTCAAACCTGCAAATGAGCATCACCGTTTGGATTGGGGCGAAAGTGGATCGTCCGGGTTCCATCACACTGCCTGCCAAGACGCTGGCCGATCTGGTGGGGCGGCTGTCCAAAGAGCGCGTTGATCTGGTGCTCGATGACGCCACCAACACTGTGACGGTGCGCTGCGGCTCCACCATCTCTAACATCAAGGGCATCGCCTCAACCGAGTATCCGCCCATCAAGCAGAGTGATGAGCCGGGCATCGTTGTCAATGCCAAAGCCATCAAAAGCATGATCCTGCAAACCGCCTTCGCCGCCGCCAAAGAAGACAACCGCCCGATCCTGACAGGCGTCTATACCCAGGTCGATAAAGATGTGCTCACGCTGGCCGCCGCCGATGGCTACCGTCTGGCAGTGCGGACAACGCGCCTGGACGAAGCCCTGTCCAAAAAAGTCGAGATGGTCATCCCGGCCCGCACGCTAATGGAGGTCGCCCGCCTGCTGGACGACGACAGCCAGCCCGTGAGTATCTCGCTGCCCAACAAGAACAATATCGTCACCTTCCGCCTGCCCAATGTGGATGTGTCATCGCAGATTCTCGAAGGCCGCTTCCCGGATTTTGCCGCCATCATCCCGCAGCGCTATATCACCCAGACCACGCTGGAAACACAGGATTGGCTCAAGAAGTGCCAGACGGCGGAGATTTTCGCCCGCGATGATGCCCACAGCGGACGCCTGATCGTCAAGCCCGCGACCAGCCCCGGCGAACCCGGTGAGATGATCGTCGCCGGACGCAGCGCCGAGCGCGGCAATGCCGACAACAGCCTCAACGCGCATGTGGAAGGCGAGGCGCTGGATGTGCATTTTGATATTCGCTATTTGATTGAAGTGCTGAATGTGATTGACGAGGATCAGGTTGTCTTCCAGAGCAACGGCACAGACAGCCCCGGTGTCATTCGTCCGCAGGGCCGCGAGGATTTTGTCCACGTCATCATGCCGATGACGCGCTAAAAGATATCCCCTCTCCCACAAGGGGCGAGGAGGAGCAGGACATCTCAAAAGATGCCTGTTTCTCTTTGTGTTAGAAATGAACTCCCAACGAACGTTTTTGACCTGTTTTGCACCCCTCTAGCCACGCAGTGGGAGAGGGGCCGGGGGTGAGGGGTTAAAGCTCTAAAAAACGTCTCCTCCTCAAACGCAAAAGGGGCGTGAGAGACTTCTCATCGAACCGGCGCGAGAGACCCCTGCCTTTAGGCATGGGGAGGGAGTGCGCCTTGTCTTTTCTGGTAGGTATAGCCGTCAGAGTGCTTTCCCCGAAGGGAGGGAGCGATTTGAGTGACCTCTGGCTCGCTCCGAGCCGTTTCCGTTTTCAC
>DAOTUR010000050.1:0-1981 GCA_034436915.1 Anaerolineae bacterium | reverse complement strand
GAGGGCCTTCTTGTTTTTGTCGATCACGAGGACACGTTGCATCGAAAGTTACCTTTCATATCTCCGCTTGCGCGGATAAAGTTCACCTCGACAACGTTATGAGACGGTTTTGTGTGAACGACACGGTTGGCTCCCAAGCCGCCTGTTTAATCGTTCACCGCAGAGTTCGGAACTGGTGAGGCATTCCGAAATGCCTATGTATTCGTCTCTAACGGAGCCTTTTCAGGCCAAGTCTGGTAAGCATTGGGGCTAAAAGCCCCTCCCTTTAGGGATGGGGATGCTTACAATGCTAAAACCTGTTTTGAACGTATGTTCTAAAATTGATTGTACATCAAACTTATTGTAACAAGCAAGTACCTATTTTTATCATCGACATCTGAAAAATGATAGTTTTCCTGAGAAATGCTGTCATAGCAAAACGTTTCTGCCTCATCCGCGCTAGAATAGCAGCATGATGCTTTTTAAATGGCGCTGAGGACGAACGATGACGATGAATTGGTATCCCCTGGTGATGCAGCCGATGTTTCATACCCGCGTCTGGGGTGGGCGGCGGCTCGAATCGATCATGCATAAGACTCTCCCCGACGATCAACCCTACGGCGAATCGTGGGAGATGCACGACACCACCGCCGTCGCCAATGGGCCGCTGGCAGGCCAGACCATCGGCGATCTGGTGCGGCAGTATGGCGCGGAGATGATTGGGCCGAACAACAATCCCGATGAAGGAATGCCGCTGCTCGTCAAAATCCTGGATGCCAACGATTGGCTGTCGGTGCAGGTACACCCCGATGATGCCCAGGCCAAACATCTTGAAGGCGATCCGCGGGGCAAAACCGAAGCCTGGATCGTGCTTTTCGCTGATCCGGGCGCACGGCTGGTGATCGGCCTGCGCCCCGGAACCACCCGCGCCGCCGCCGCTGAAGCCATCAAAGAGGGCAATCTGGAAGCGCTGCTGGTGTCTGTCGAGGTGCATGAGGGCAATGTGCTGTATATCGCCGCCAACACCATTCATGCGCTGGGGCCAGGCGTGATGATCTACGAGATTCAGCAGTCATCGGACATCACCTATCGCATGTACGATTGGAACCGCCTGGGTTTGGATGGCAAGCCGCGCCCGCTGCATGTCGATAAGGCGCTGGAGGTGTCGTCCTTTAGTGGTCTCCCCGCCATCCATCACACAATTATGGCTGACGGGGAGCTGCTCTCTGGCCCGTATTTCGTGACATGGCAGCACAAACTCCACAACACGCCGCTCACGCTGCCCACACAGGGGCATTTCCACACGCTGACCTGCATTGAAGGCACAGTGAGCGTGAGCGCCAACGCGCACACGGAGACGCTCCACGCCGGGCAAACGGCGCTCATCCCTGCCGCCCTCGATGTGTTTACGCTGGATGGCGCAGGCCGCGTGCTGCGGTCATTCCAACCATAACCCCTCCCCAACCCCTCCCCGCTTCGCAAGGAGGGGCTTTTCACCCTTTCCATGCGACAAAGGCCCTTGTAGGGGCGCGATCTAAACCTTACCTTCGGTGGCCTACGGCTCGGTGGCTTCGCTCGTGCCCTGATTGATTTGTAGGGGATTCGGCTTGGGCAGGATGCATCCTGCCCCTACAAACCCACGATTCTCGCGGATAGGTGAATGATTACGCTTTTTCCCTCCCTACGCAGTGGGAGGGCCAGGGTGGGGTCAACTCCCTCCGCTTGGATCAGGGTAGGCGTGACCGCCGCCAAAACTGAACGAGGGCGTCGGCGTGGCACGCGGCGGCAGCGGCGCTTTGTAATCCACCTCCAGCGACCCGATCACGGCCTGCGTCTCGATGTTAATCAGCGCCATCCAGCCGGACGCCGTGTCAGTCTTGATCTTGACCCAGGGGCTGTACGGGCTGCGACCCAGAAGCTGCACCTTCGTGCCGGCTGGAATCGACATGAGCACGGGAAAGCTAACATCGGGGGCCTGACGCAAGTTTGCACCCTGCTGCGC
>DAOTUR010000049.1:0-7735 GCA_034436915.1 Anaerolineae bacterium | reverse complement strand
TCCGTGCGCATGTACGTAATATGTCCAGCTTCGTACAACTGCTGAGCCAGTTTCATGGTCAGATCCGGTGAGAACTTGAGATGTGAACTGGCGGCTTGTTGCAGTGATGAGGTCGTGAATGGTGCAGCAGGCTTTTGCTGACGCTGTTTTGGCAGTACCGCTTGGATCTGAAAAGCTACATTTTTGAGTGCAGACAGAATAGTTTCCGCATCGGCCCTCGTTTTCAAGGCGGTTTTTTTGCCCTGCCACTCCGTGAGCTTGGCGCTAAATTCACCCCCCGCCGCTTTGAAAAGCACTGTGATCGTCCAATACTCTTCCGGTACGAAGGCCTCAATCGCCTGATCTCGTTCCACGACCAACCGCAGCGCCACACTTTGAACACGCCCCGCTGACAGCCCCTTTCCTTGCACAAACTGCCAGAGAAAACGTGAGGCCGGAAATCCCACCAATCGATCCAGCAGACGGCGGGCTTCTTGCGCTGCCACTAACTGAGTATCAATCTGGCGCGGTTTGGCAAACGCCGCTTTGACGGCACTTGGTGTAATGGCATCAAAGGTCACCCGCTGCATCTTCGCCGTCGTCTTAGCTCGCTTGAGCAGGCCTGCAATATGATGACTGATGGCCTCGCCTTCTCTGTCGGGATCAGACGCCAGATAGATGATTTTGTAAGGCTTTTGGGCCTCACTGCGGAGACGTTTGGCAACGTCAGCTTTCATGACCGCATATTCGGGCTGCATGGTGTCGAGGTTGATGCCGAACGCAGTGCGGGGCAAATCAACAACATGGCCCATGCTGGCGATGATCTCGTAGTCTGCGCCGAGAATCGCCTTCAATTTTTTGATTTTGCCCGGTGACTCAACGATCACCAAATAGGTTTTACTCATACTCGCGCTCCTCATAAAAACCGAGTGTCATTGATTTCTATTACAATACGTTTAGACCAGACACATATGGTTTGTGGTGAGACGACCCGCGTGTCTCAGTCCTCAGAAAACTATCCACTTGGGTCGTCCCTCAACAACACTGCCGAGACTGGCAGCGTGGTGACACCCCCTATCATATAGCGACACTGGTTTTTACTGGAAATTCAATGGATCACCCTAAGAGTGATAGAGGGTCTTTTGATTCTTGGTTAATTTCCTTTCGGAGTTTTTAACCTCAGGAAGGAATCAAGAAACATGAAGAAACAGGCTCCAAGTCCGCAAGTGATGCTGCAACGCTTACTCAAGACGGCTGAATTGCTCAAGCAAGGTCAGCCTTTGAGCAAACCGACGGAACAACCACAGATCACGGTACCTGCACACAAGGAAGAACAATAGCGATGGCCCAGAAAAAGAAGTTGAATACGTCCCCTCAATCCGGTTGGGTTCTTTATCTGCGCACGAGCAGCCTTGATGCTCAGAATCCCAAATCTTCGCAGGATCGCCAGCGCTTCAACATTGGGCAACGTCTGCTCAATAACTCGTCACTGCCGCTGTTAGGGGAATATGTCGATACGGAAAGTGGCAAACGACCCGATCGCCGTCAGTATCAGCAGATGTTGACCGATGCACGGGCTGGCAAATTCTCCTTCATTGGCATTGAGAATGCCGAACGCTTTGGCCGCAATGATACGGAAGCGCTCCGAGCCATTGATGAACTGCATGAATTAGGCATTGCCGTTCGTTTTGCTGATTATCCGAGTTTAGATCCCACCAGTGCCGACGGGCGTATTGGCATCAGCTTATCGTTCAGTCTCGCCCGCCGCGAATCGATGAAGTTGTCTGAGCGCACGGCGGGTGGTCTTCATACGAAACTGCGACATGGCGGTTGGCCGGCTCTCGCCCCTGATGGCTATCTGAATGTCGAGGAACGAACGGCCAAATCCTTGAAATCACTTGAGGGACGTTACACACGTTGGATCGAGATCGACAGGGAACAGATCAAGGTGTGGCGCACGGCTTGGTCTCTATTGCTGGAGGATAGCTATACCCTGGAAGAAATCTGTGAGCATTTGCATGCTCAAGGCTATACCTTTCGCAGCGGGCGGGCCTTTGTCCAAAAACGGCCTCACGGGAAAACGCAGTATGCGTCCAATGGACTGTCGCGCATTTTCCACAATTGGTTTTATGCCGGTTGGGTCGTCAATGAGAAGTTTAACATTGCGCCCAAAGCCATTCATGGGCAATGGGAGGCATTGCTCACGACGGAAGAATTTGAGCGGGGGTTAGAGATCCTGAAAAAACGCTGTTCCGATCGTGCTCCAGAACACAAACACTTCTATTTGCTCAAAGGACTGGTCTACCTCCAGAAGGATCAACGTCTGACGAAACTGACCTGTTCGAGGCCGAATGCCAGTCGGCAGGGTGGAGGGACGCCTTACTATTGTGCGACGGAACAGTCCTGGTACTGTCTGTGCAGCGATTTAGATCTACAAATCACTGACGCGCTTCAGGACATGCAGATTGATCCACAGCACCTGCCTTTACTCAAAATCGTGTATGAAACTGAGGTGAAATATCTCCAGCGCACACCCGCCGATGAATTGAAAAAGCTGGACCTGGCTTTGGAAATGGTGAATCAAGAAGAAGCGCGAGGTCTGCGTTTATATACAACAGGGAAAATAACGGATGTTGTGTGGCAGGGGATGTGGGATGAATGGCAAGACCGTCGCAGTTCGCTTCAACACCAGATTGACACGCTGAGTGACCAAGGCGACACAATCTTGACAAATTTGGATGAGGCCGTCGCGCTGCTTTCCAAAGTCCCTGAATTGTATGCTACACTGTCTCCACAGCAGCAGCGCGAGTTGCTCTGTCTGATTGTTGAGCGCGTAATCGTCAATGATGAAGGAAAAATTCTCCCGTTGAGACTCTTACCGCCGTTCGCCTATCTCCACGAGAAAGACGAGCAGGTAAAAAAAATTCTAGCACGTAAGGGAAAGCAAACGGCCACCGCAACTTGTGGTGGCCGTCTGACACCCCCAAAGAGGGGTTTAAAAAAGAGTTCGAGATTGATCTCGTTTGGTGACCCCGGTGGGATTCGAACCTACAACCAATTGATTAAGAGTCAACTGCTCTGCCGTTGAGCTACAGGGCCAATCTGCCCAATAGTATAGGATGAGGGCCTTGCTTTTTCAAGAGTGAAATTGAGGAGATCAGGCACAAAAAACGGATATTCAGCCTGATCTCATCTCTCCTACAAGCCCTATGCCCGCGCCGGAATGCGCTCGGCCCCGCCCAGATACGGACGCAGCACCTCCGGGATGATCACGCTGCCATCCGCCTGCTGATAATTCTCCAGGATGGCGATGATGACACGCGGCAACGCTAACCCACTGCCATTGAGCGTGTGGACAAACTGCGCCTTCTTCTCGCCCTCCGGATAGTAGCGAATGGCGGCACGGCGGGCCTGGAAGGTCTCGCAGTTGCTGCATGAGCTGACCTCAAGCCACTCCTCACAGCCCGGTGCCCACAGTTCGAGATCGTATTTCTTGGTCGCGCTGAACCCCAGATCGCCCGTGCAGATTTCGAGGCGGCGAAACGGCAGCTTGAGCGCACGACAAATATCTGACGCCGCTTCGACCAGCGATTCGAGTTCGGCAGAGCTCGTTTCCGGCGTGCAGAACTTGTACATTTCCACCTTCTCAAACTGATGCACACGCTTGATCCCGCGCACATCGCGGCCTGCGCTCGTCTTTTCGCGGCGGAAACACGGCGACTGGGCGACGTAATACAGCGGCAGTTGGCTCTCCTGCAAAATTTCCTCACGGTGCATATTCGTCACAGCGACTTCAGCGGTGGGCAGCAGATACAAATCCTCACCATCCTCGCTGTGGTGATAGACCACATCGCGGAACTTGGGGAACTGTGACGCCCCAATCAACATCTCTTCGCGCACCAGGAAAGGCACATACAGCTCTGTGAAGCCTTTTTCGCAGGCCATATCCAGGAAGAATGACGCCAGCGCCCGCTGCAAACGTGCGCCCCAGCCGGCCAGCACATAGAAGCGCGATCCCGACATGCGGACTCCGCGCTCAAAATCGATGATGCCGAGCGCAGGGCCGATCTCCCAATGCGCTTTGGGCGTAAAATCGAATTCAAATTTTTCGCCTTCCGGTGTCCAGGGCTTGTTGTCCTCTTCGCTTGTCCCAAACAATGTTGAATCGTGCGGCAGATTGGGCAGCCACAGCAGATGCTCATTCAGTTCGGCTTCAACGCTGGCCGCCTCAGCATCAATGCGATTGGTATCATCGCTGAGTGTGCCCATCGCCTGCGTGAAGGTGTCGAATGCGCCATTCACTTCGACACCTATATCAGCGGCAGCCACCTCCGTTTGTCCATTGAGGGCGGCTTCGGCGGCGGCATACTGATGCTGATGGAGGTCTCTGGCCGCCTGCTGCAAGCGTCCCACCACAATCGCGGGGTCAAGTTTTTTATTTCCGCGCACAATGCCATAGGCTTTATTGAGGCTGTTGCGAACCTTCTGCAAATCTTCGCGTTCACGGATGTGCTGGCGGCGCAGCGCATCCAACTCCAGGATGCGATCAATCCGCAGCAGCGCGGGTTCGTCCTGCACTTTGCCGATCTGCTCCTTGACCCAATCGGGCTTTTCACGGATGAGAGCGATATCCAGCATGAGGCATGTCCTTTTCAAGTGAATCAGGGCTGATAATGGCGTGATATAGCATAGGAAGTGTCAGAGAAGACTCCGCGCTGCCTCATGCATCAATGAGGCAAACGAGGATCAAGATCGCGGCGCATCCGTCGATTGTTGGGCTTGCGCGGCAGTCTGATCGTAGAAGCGACGCATATCGGCCAGATAGAGTTGATCCTCATTCTCAGGGCGCGGGGAGCGCTGCATCTCGCGGTAAAAGCGCCAGCCCGCCAGCCCAAGACTCAGCCCGATGGCGAGGACGATAATCGTATTGAATATTTCAGAGGTCAGGGATTTGAGCGCATCCACGTTCGTTTCTCCTTGTTAAGAGCAGCCCATCGATGATACAGGAAAACGCAAAACGCCTCACCCGGCAGATAGGGAGGCGCATGAGGCAGCATCAACCTGCGGGGAAGCAGTTCGTCACGCACTGGGAGATGAGGAGGCAGAGACAGCGGGCTGCGTCGTTGTGTCATCACGCCACAGCGGGAGTGAAAGACTGAACGTCGTGCCTGCTCCATCATCCGATGTAAACCAGAGTCTGCCGCCCATTGTTTCGATCTCACTCTTGCACAGATACAGGCTCAGGCCATAGCCAAATTCGCTGATAATCTGAGGCTGACGCGCCCGTACAAACGGCTTGAAGACCTTTTCCTGCTCACTCGCACGCACGCCATAACCCGCATCGATCACATCGATTTGCGCCCAGGCCGCGCTTGTCTTCACACGAAGTTCGACAGGAGTGCCTCTTAAGCTGTACATCATAGCATTGCGAATCAGCTCCTGCAAGGTATACGTCACGTAGCGCCGTGTCGCATTGACCAGCACGGTGCCGGGGGCATGATATTGAATGCGTGAGCGGAAATCGGCCACTTCTGTCTCAGGGTCGAGCAGTTCCACCTCATCCAGCGATTCAAGGAAGTCTTCAATGAAATCTTCCAGATTCATCTTCTTGCGTTCGCGCAGAATATACTCGCGCAGTGCACCCGTCCGCAGGTCTTCCAGGCGTTCCAACTGCGTCATGAAGCGTGCCGCCCGACTCATGTGGATATCGACCAACCGCGTAAAGCCGCTGACGCTTTTGGCGACCTGGGCGGCAGCGGGGTCTTTATGGTTCTTCAGAGTACGCTGAATCAACTGAATATGACCGCGTGTCGAATCGACGGCTTCGCGCATCTCTTTGCGAAAGCGCTCGACCACATTGCCGACCACCGACCAATCCGGCACATCCAGCGTCAGGACGAGATACACATCGCCGCCATCCGCTGTCAGCGCTGAGGCCCAGCAGGGGATATATTCACCCGCTCGAAAGACATGAAAGCGAATCGGACGTTCCGACTGCATGGCTTTTTTACGCACTTCGTCCAGGCGATCTTCCATATCCAGATCAATATCGAACAGCGCCGTTGCCCCTTTCCAGCCTTCATCTTTGAGCACCTTCAAATCAGTGCCGAGAATCGTGCCGACGGTACGGTTGTGCTGGACAAGTTTGCCATCGTTGGCAAAGATCAAAACGCCATGACCGAGCGAATCGAGGACGGCTTGCGAATCCAGTGGGAGTGTCATCGAGAATGTCCCTTGTATGCCCACAGGAGCGGGAATATTGTATCATAGGTATTTCACGTCAGAGTATAAATCGTCCTGTGTATGATCGCAATTTCTGGGCTGAATCAAGTCCGGTGAAGCCGCTCTCAGAGAGCATTTAAAGGCATTCGATTGTGTCTTATACTCAGTATCATCCCTATGATGTGTATGTGCATTCGTAGGGGCGCAGTACGCTGGTAGCAGGACATAAAAGCGTGGTGTATACAATCGCCAACCCTTGGCAGGAAAGATATCTCTATGAAGAAATCACTCTGGCCTGAGTGCCACTAACCGTGCGTACAGGCTACGATACAATTGGCTTGGGGGACTGTGTCGCATCTTGATCGGGTATTGGTTTTGCTTGGTAACTCAACCTTGTGCACCAGCCGCGATGGCGGCCAGCGATGAGGTGAACAGTTGCACAATCGTCACAGAACCCGAGACAAACAGGCTATTGATATCGAAGCGGCCAAACGGCAGCGAGGTGAGCGCCGTTGAATAATTGGAAAACATCAATGTTGAGGGAATCAGGCGCGGCGGAAACTCTTTCAGCACATCCGCCTGCGTCTTCAGAGAGGTCCTGACCACCCATAGAAAGGGCATCACCATAATAATTGCCCCGATGATCAAGACAATATGCAGCGGAATATGCCCCCAACGAAACGGCTTAGGCTGCTGAATGCTGCTTTCGATTTGAGTGACCATCATACTCCTCTAGTGGGCCATGTGGCATGATGTGCGGCATTCATTTTCCGGGTTTCGAGTTCAAATTGAGATCAAAGAATGCCATTATCCACGACACATGGCCCACTAGTTGTTGAACCAGGCAAGCGCAGGCGGATCTTGGCGGAATAAATGCAAAATCACGGTTGTGTCGAGAACCGCAACCATCATGCGGTTCCATCCTGATATGAGTTCAATTGATCTGTCCTTTTGCGACGCTGGGCTTTTGTCCATTCCACAGGATCTTCGAGATGTGGATCCACAAACTCAATAATCTGTAACATCGCAACAATTTCTGCCCCTGTTTTAGGGGTTCTTGGCGTATCACTCATATCGAGAGGATCGATCAACAGCTTCGCCAGTTCTTTTATACGTTAAACTCCTAAGGTATGAAGAGACCCTCTGTATTTATGATTGATAGGCACTCAACCAACGAGAGGTCTGAATAGACTTCTTGCCACTTGTCGGTATGTCTCATATACGGTAACTACTCAGGCTGGTTTTTAGGCATCACTTCATCCTTTGTTAACTCTTGTGCTTGATTATCTGGTCAATAATTTAGGTCAATGGAAAACATGGAGAGATATTTATTATTTAATACGCCATAGCGGATACACAGAGTTGGGATTTTTCCAAGTTGAGATATTTCTCAACTATTCTGTTTAATTTGACGTTTGGTATATTGACGATGAATTAATTTGTACCATAAAAACCAGCCTGAGTAGTTACTGTTGATCTTTACAATACCTTCGCCAAAATTCAGAGTACCTGAAAAAGCGGGATTTTTGCCAAA
>DAOTUR010000048.1:0-12109 GCA_034436915.1 Anaerolineae bacterium | reverse complement strand
GGAGGGGTTATACACGCCTCTAATGCCTGCACAAACCCACCGCTGAGATTCGGCGTGCGCCCATCTTTGCCCTGCGGCCATTGATGGTCAAACATCTCGCTTTTGCGGGTTGGGCCAGGATACAGATAGAGCGGGAAAATGGATGATGCATCTTTAATTTCGACAAAAGCAGCAGGCGTTGGTGTTTCTGTCACAATAGCATGGTGCCAGATATGTGCTTTTGTCTGACGCACTGTGTTGAGACATAAATTTTCTTGATGAGCTATATGCTGTATTTGCTCACGGCGCGGAAAGTCCATTGCTACATTACTGAAATATGCATACCGCATATCAAAAGGACGATATGCTATAGAAATAAGGGGTTTTTCGATATCATCTAATCCACGCACAGTGATTCGCGCTTCAGCTAGATTCCAATCTCGATTATCGCGCAAGTTGTAATTTTGCTTCAAAGTATCATCTGTCAGCGATGTTTCATGTAAATCTTCGATTCTTTGCTCAAGCACTTTGCGCTCAAAGTCAACAGCAAAATGGTCTCTCGAACTTACAAAACCAACACTATTCACAGAGAAAATATCCGTGATCTTCCATCCGCGCTCATACTCATCGCGCAGTTCTATTTCTTGTGGGATGAAGAGATACGAGGGGCTTTGCGGTGCGAGTGTCTGCCAGTCCAAATCAGTCAGCGCAGCGGCATTGAGCGCGGCATATTTCTCCTTGCGCCCGCCCCATAAGTCAATTGACTTGACGATTGCCGTTCCAGTGACACCCGCTCGTTTCACAAAGATACCAATTGCCACGCCCTGCTGAATATCGAAGACATTTTCGTCTTTGCCACCGTCGGGCGTTGTCTCTTTCTTCTTGCTGCTGCCATGCAAATTGATGATATAAATCTCGCTGAAGGCATTGAGAAGCTGCTGACGCACACCGCGAAAGGTCACATTATCGAGATAGCCGTTGTCAGTGATATAGGCCATGATGCCGCTGCCCGTCTTCTCGATGCGCCACTGGCCGAAGCGCAAGAATTTAACGTAGTCGTTGCGAATCCATTTAGAATTTTTCTCACGGATTCTCTCCCCATCCACCATAAAATAGTCGTCAATTTGCTCATTAATCCACTGGCCCTTATTGGCGCTGTGGCCGCTGTAGGGTGGGTTGCCAATGACCACTTCAATCGGGGTCTTGTTTTTGATCTCAGCCGCCATGACGGATTCGTGTTTGATATCCTGGGCAAAGCCGAGCAGCGCCGTGTTCGTGACGGTGTTTTCCAACGTATTCGTCAGATAGATATTAAGACGCTGATCCTTTGAGAAGATATAGCCCGTCTCTTTGAGCAGCACCCCGATTTTGGTATGGGCGACGGTGTAGGGGGCAACGAGCAGTTCAAAGCCAAACAGACGCGGCAGCAGATTGTTCCGCACATGGCTCGGCCATGCCCCTTTTTGCCCGGCGTTATAGCCGTTGGTCTCGTGAATGTGCTGAATAATGCGATAGAGGAATGTGCCTGTGCCTGTCGCCGGATCAAGGATGAGGGTATTTTTATCATTCAATCCTTCAGGGCGTTGAAAACTCTTGATGAGCAGATCATCGACAAGGCGTACAATCGCATGGACGACGGGTTCGGGCGTGTAATAGACGCCGCGTGTCTCGCGCATTCTGGGGTTATAGGCTTGCAGAAACGTCTCGTAGAAATGCAGCACAGGATCGGTGGTGCGGGTTTGTTTGCCAAAGTCGCTCAAGACCACGTCAATCTGGGACGGGGCCAGCATCGTCACCAGATCATCGATCACCCAGCCCAGCCGCGAGGAAATTTCTGGCAGGACGATCTCGAACATCTTACGCAAAAAGGGATTGGTCTGGGGGATGTCCTCGGCGACACCTTTGCGCTGGAATGTGCCGGTTTTTCCCGCGAAGTTCACACGGGCGACGAAGAGGCCGTAGGACAGGGTTTGCGCGTAAAAGTCGGCAAAATCGGCTGTCGAGAGATCGGGCAGGAGCGATTCCTGAAAGACTTTCTTCTGTTGGGCGAGGGGATTGGCCTGTGAGTCATCCTCCAGCAAACTCGTCTGCACAATTGCCGCAATCAGTTTGGTCTTACGGGCCAACTGAATAGCAAGGTTTTCCGCGTTCTTGACGTCGGGATAGCCTGCTGCGACGAAGTTTTGTAAGAGTTGAATGAAGCTGGTATCGTTTTCCCGCCTGGCGATGAGCTTGCCGTGTTTGAATTCGCCAAGCGTGACGGTCTGACGATGCTCGCCCCCGAAGTACCAGCGAAATTCAAGATAGTTGGTGATGATGAGATTGGAAAGACCCTTGATGTAGCGGTCAAACTGTTCTTTATCTTCTCTGGCATCCAGTCCTTTGCCGAGGTCTTTGGTCTCGACATAGGCCATTGGCATCTCATTATGCACCAGGATAAAGTCTGGTTTGCCAATTTCCTTGATCTTCTTGGGATCATTCGCCACCTGTATATGATGCTCACGGGCCGCCTCTTCGAGCAGTTTTTCCAGGGCGCTGCGATAGGTGTGTTCACTGGCGATTTTTGTGTCGAATTTGGATTGAAGAACAGCGATATAGGCCGCAATATCAAGAGGCATACACAGGCTTTCCCAGAACGATCAATCTTAGAGTCATTATAACAAATATTTGCGTCTTGCTGCGCCAGATACAGCGGATGTTAACACGCCGACATGGTTTGTGTGGTTGACCTTGGGGCAAACTTTTTATTACAAAACGCCGATAGGCTCTTTCACCGCTCGCTGTGACACACGTCGAAATGGCTCCTTTTGGTATGCCTTTATCCTTCGCTTCATGCCCCAACTCGTTTGTGTCTATTTTCAAATTTGAGAAGCATCTGAGCATGATTTTCTCTATCTTCTCGGCTTTTCGGTCATTTTTGGTGACCATAACCAAATAAATTGATATTTTTAGACATTTTGAATCAGTACGACATGAACCGCATTTATACACTATTCACAGAAGAATAATCTTTCGGTTAGTTTTGGTAAGCCTAAGACGCCCAAATATCAATATATTTTTGTATAAAGTGCCGCTTTTAGTACAATCTTTATAAAATCCTGAGACAGATTTCGTTGGCGATTGCGGTGATACGATGTTTGTGAAATTTGTACACTGTTCCTATCCGACATACCCCCCCCACCGGAGGACAGTGTAATGAAGAAACGCAGTCGTAGCACCCGTATGTGGCGTCAGATCCTCATCATGGCACTTGCCACAATCATTTTGGCCGTATTTGGTACGGGAATCGTCTCCGCGCAAGATGCGCCGACTGCTGCGGACATCACGTCGATCAAGATTGGTATTGATACTGCATGGGTGATGATCACAGGGTTTCTTGTGTTCTTCATGCAACTGGGCTTTGCGATCCTCGAAACAGGCATGATCCGCCAGACAAGCGCCGTTAACGCGCTGCTGGAGAACTTCCTTGAAGCAGGCGTTGGTGCTTTATGCTGGTGGTTCATCGGCTTTGGTCTGGCCTTTGGTGTCGATAATGGCAGCGGTCTCTTCGGCACGACCCTATTTATGCCTGGGATTGATCAGGCAAACGTCTTGTTTGGCACACTCAACATCAGTGTTCTGACAATGTTCTTCTTTCAGTTTGCCTTCGCCGCGACTGCCAGCACGATCACGACAGGCGCAATGGCAGAGCGCACAGACTTCATCGGCAATCTGATTTATACAGTCATTGTGACCATCTTCATCTACCCGATCCTCGTTCACTGGGTGTGGGGCGGCGGCTGGCTGTTTTCACGCGGCTTCATCGACTTCGCCGGCAGCAACGTGGTTCACACCGTCGGCGGCGTGATCGCGCTTACTGGTGCATTCTTCCTTGGGCCGCGTAAAGGCAAGGTCTGGGGTCAGGCTATTCCTGCTCACAATCTCGGCCTCGCATTGATCGGGACGCTCATTCTGTGGGTGGGCTGGTACGGCTTCAATCCTGGCTCGACACTGGCGATGGTTGGGGCCGCCGGCACCGTTGGCATTGTCGTGCTCAATACGACACTGGGGGGCGGCGTTGGTTCATTGTCAGCGATGTTCTTTCAGTATTTCCGCACAGGCAAATGGGATCTTCCCGCTTCCTTGAATGGATCGCTGGCAGGTCTGGTCGCTGTCACAGGCGGATGTGCGTTTATAAGCCCGGTAGCAGCGATCATCATTGGCGGCGTGGCAGGGATCGTTCTTATTCTCTGGGGTGATGTGCTGGAACGTATCAAGATTGATGATGCGGTTGGCGCATCGTCCGTTCATCTCGCCTGCGGTGTCTGGGGCATTATCGCCATCGGTCTCTTCGCCGAACCCTCTCTCATTTTCTTTGCGGCGAACCCGGCGAATGCCACATGGGGCGGCCTGCTGGTCTCAGGTGGTGGCGCAGATTTGCTCATCACACAGATTATCGGCTCCATTGCGACAATCGCGTGGTGCGGTATCACATCCGCCATTATGTTTGCGGGTCTTAAGGCTGTGGGTCGTCTGCGTGTCAATCCGAAAGCCGAAATGGATGGCAACTTCATCGACAACTACGAGCATGGTCAGACCATCTGGCCGGACATTCTCCCGCTCCCCGGTGATGCTCCTGTCTCCGTTGCAGGCAAAGTTGGAAGCACTACGGCTGCTGTGGGTGACTAACTTACGTCAGGTTACTTTATAATCAATACAGGGCGGAGACGAAAACGTCTTCGCCCTGCCCTTTTTTGGAGGCTCCGTTGCTTGGTATTGGGATTATCAGCGTAACACCCACAGTCACAGCCCTGTTTGCGCCGCTTGTGCGTAAATTGATCTCGAAAGATGTTTACGGGTGGATGCTGACAGGTCTTATCAGCCTGCTTTTTGTGGCAATGCTCAGTTTTCTCCCGCGCATTATCGAGACTCATGCCATCGAAGTGATTGTGCCCTGGGTGCCGCAAATTGGCCTGTCGCTCTCACTCACTCTGGATGGCCTGTCGCTCCTGATGAGCCTGATTGTGCTCGGCGTGGGGGCGGTCATTGTGGGTTATGCCACCTGCTATTTTGACGATGGGGACGAACTCAGCCGCTTTTTGACGCTGCTGCTGCCCTTCATGAGCGCGATGCTGGCGCTGGTGCTGGCGGGCAACGTTCTCACACTCTTTATCGCGTGGGAGCTGACCAGTATTCTCTCGTTTTGCCTCATTGGATTTCATGGCACGCGGGAAGACGCCCGCAAGGGTGCGCTGCAAGCCCTAATCATCACGGCGGGCGGTGGCCTGGCGCTGCTGGTCGGGCTGATCCTGCTTGGCACAGCCTCCGGTTCGATGCAAATCAGCCAGATTTTGAGCAGTCCATCGCTGCAAACACACCCCTGGTACAGTGCCTTCACACTTTTGATCCTCATCGGATGTTTTAGCAAAAGCGCACAATTTCCCTTTCATTTCTGGCTTCCAGGGGCGATGAGTGCTCCAACCCCGGCCAGCGCGTATTTGCATTCCGCGACGATGGTCAAGGCCGGGATTTATCTGCTGCTGCGTCTGTCGCCTGCTCTGGGGGATACACCGCTGTGGCAAACGGCGCTCATTAGTATTGGTCTGGTGACGCTGTTGATGGGGGCTGTTTTCGCCCTGCGTCAGCGTGATCTCAAGGCGGCGCTGGCATATTCCACCATCAGCCAGCTTGGGGCATTGGTCGCGCTGATTGGCCTGCCGCATCAAGAGGGCGTGAAGGCCGCGCTGATTGGCATTCTGGCGCACAGCCTGTACAAAGCGAGTTTGTTTCTCGTGGCGGGCGCGCTGGATCATGCCACAGGGACACGCGATCTGAATAAGCTTGGTGGTCTTGCCCATAAGCTGCCGGGGTGGGCGGCTGTCGCGGTTATTGCAGGGCTTTCAATGGCGGGTGTGCCGCCGCTGTTGGGCTTTATTGCCAAAGAAAGTTTGCTGGAAGTACTTTTAGACAATCCGCTGGCCCTGGCGATTGTCGTGCTGAGTGCGGCCCTGACGGTCACAATGGCGCTCATCCTGGTCTGGGATGTCTTCTGGGGGGCGGCCAAAGAGCAGCATCATTTTCATGTCCCTTCACGCCTGATGATTGCTGGCCCTGCGGTACTTGTGGGGCTGTCGCTGATTGTCGGCCTGCTGGTTGAACCCCTCCTGACGCCGCTGCTGCACACCGTCAACGATAAATTCCATGTGCATCTATTTGCCGGATTCAACATACCGTTTGCGCTGAGTCTTTTTGCGCTGGCGAGTGGGGCTGTATTGTTTGCGGTTCGCAGCACATGGCAGGCCTGGACACTGCCCATCGTGCTGCGCGGCACAGATATCTATCAGGGCGTTGTCCAAGTTGTCGAGCGTCTGGGCGATCTTGTTCTGTATACACAGGGCGGCAAGCTGCGGTATTACCTGTTGAGCATCATCGTGAGCGTGAGCATCCTGCAAGGAGCCGCCGGATTCAGGCATCTGCAATTGACGAATCTCGATTTTCGCTTCGATGGCACGATTGATCTGCTGCGTGTCCTGCTGCTCGTGGTGACTCTGGCGGCGATGTTCACCAGCATTTTGTATCGCAACCACTTTATTGCCGCCCTCCTGCTTGGCTTATCGGGGTACTGCGTCGGCGGCCTGTTCCTGATCGAACCCGCGCCTGATGTCGCCCTGGTGCAGTTCATGGTCGAAACGCTCGGAACCATCCTGCTGGTGATCATGCTGTCCCGTATTGACGCGGGCAAACGTCAGGAGGCGATGGATGCCTTGTGGAAGCAGTCGCGCTTTGGCCTTGTGCGTGATGTTGTGATCGCCAGTGTGATCGGTGTTGGCGTGGGGATGTTTACGCTGGCCGCCATCACCAGCCGCCAGAACGCCAACATCACAACGATTGCCACATGGCATATTGAACATGCCCTGCCCGATACAGGCATCAATGATGTCGTGGGCGCGATTGTGACCGATTTTCGCGGTATGGACACCATCATTGAAATCACAGTCTTCAGCGTGGCGGCGCTTGGCGTCCTGACGATCATCACGCGGCCAGCCCGTGAAAAACGGATTCATCAAAGTGCGCTCAAATCGCTGCATGGCATCTGGAACACAGTTTTGCGCCGCCGTGCCATTGCTGATGATGAACTGCGTATCCATGCCGATCTATCAGACGTCCTCGATGAAGAAGATTTTAAATTGGAGGCCATGTTCTCAACGCCTCTCACGCGCATTATGGCACAGTTGGTGCTGCCCTTTGCCTTTATGGTGGCGCTGTCGCAGCTTCTTTACGGCGGCGATGCCCCAGGCGATGGCTTTACGGCAGGTGTCATCAGCGGCCTGGGGGTGGCGCTGTGGTATGTCGTGTTTGGCTATTATGGCGCACGCAAACGCCTGGCCTGGATCAATGCACGCCGCCTGATGAGCGGCGGCCTGCTGCTGGTGATCGGGAATGCGATTTTCCCGCTGCTGATCGGCAAGCCCTTTCTGGCGCATCTGTCCTTAGATGTGGTTCTGCCCGCCAATTTGCACATCTCATCGACACTGGCCTATGAAACCGGAATTTTTCTCACGGTCATGGGCAGTGTGGTGATCGTTATGGAATCTATCACCTATCCACGAGAGGTTGAAAAGCTGTGAATGTGATCTTTGCGCTGGCGACAGGCATCATGTTTGGCCTGGGCGCGTTTCAACTGCTGCGCCGTGACATGGTGAAATCGGCAATGGGCTTCTACATCCTGTTTACAGCCATCAATCTGCTCTTTTTTGCGGTGGGGGCTTTCAATGGCAAAGGGCCTGCCTATGCGGATAGGGCGGAGCACACCCAGGTCAGCGATCCGCTGGTGCAGGCGCTGATTCTAACGGCGATTGTCATCAGCTTTGGCATGTATGCCATTTTGCTTGGCCTCATTGCGACCTCGGCGCGGCGTTATAAAACGGCCGATCTTGACACACTGGATCACCTGAAGGGCTGATGATGATACCGAACAACCCGCTCGTCCTTGTGCCGATTTTTGCGCCGCTGCTTGGCGCGGCACTGTGCATTTTGTTTGCGCGTTATCATCGCATTCAGCATGGCCTCGGCATGACCGCGAGCACGCTGGCATGGATGGCCAGCATCATGATTCTGCTGCTCAACTGGCAGGATGGTCTACAACTCTATCGTCTTGGAGGCTATGCCCCGCCTTATGGCATCGTCCTCGCGCCCGATATGCTCTCGGCGCTGTTTGAAGTCATGGCGACAACGGTTGTGTGGTGCGGCACGCTGTATATCCTGGGCTGCCGCGACAAATGCATCAGCTACCCCGCCTTTATGCCGCTGTTCCTGTGTATGTCGGCAGGGCTGAACGGCGCGTTTTATACGGGCGATATTTTCACGTTGTTCGTGTTTCAAGAGCTGATGATTATATCGTCGGTGGTGCTGGTAGCCATTTCCGATAATCGCCTCGGCGTTGAAGCGGCCATCAAATATCTGCTCATCAGCGCGATGGGATCGCTGTTTTTGCTCATGGGCATCGCTGCCATTTACGCGACGTTTGGCACGCTCACATTGGCCGATATTGCACGCATCCTCGAAAGTGGCGAACGCCCCTTGCTGGCACAGGCGGCGGCCGTCACGCTCATGTGCTCCTTCCTGCTCAAAAGCGCAGTGTTTCCGTTTCACTTCTGGCAACCGGACTTTCACACCGCCGCACCGACCCCGGTTCATGCCGTGCTCTCGTCTGTCGTCGTCAAAGTAGGCGTGTACGGCCTGTTCCGTCTCACGACGCTGCTGTTCATTGCCGAAGCGCCGCTGGTGCGACTCCTCCTGCTGATTCTGGGCGTGATTGGCATTTTCTTTGGCAGCCTGGGCGCACTGCGGACTTACGACGCCAAACGTATGCTGGCCTACTCAACCTTTGGGCAGATCGGTTTCATCCTGTTGGGGATCGGGTGGGGAACACCACTGGCCCTGGTGGGCGCGATTGTGTATGCCTTCAATCATGCCTTCATCAAGTCCGCGCTGCTCATGATCACAGGCGCGATTGCCAGCCGTATGCCCAACAAAAGCGCCAAACTCACTGATATTGGTGGGGCAGGACGGCACTTAGGCACGATCAGCGTGCTGTACTTTATTGGTGGTCTGGCCCTGTCAGGCTTTCCGCCCTTCAACGGCTTCATCAGCAAAGTGACCATCATTCAGGGCGGTATTGAAGCGCAGAGCTGGCTTGTCCTGGGGCTGGCGGTGGGCGCGGGTCTGATCACGCTGCTGTATATGATGCGGACGTGGCAGCACATCTTCCAGCGTATGCCCGCTGAGGCCCTGATCCTCAAGCCTGTGGGCGACAGCATCCTTGCGCCGGCGCTGCTGGTGGGGCTGTGCGTGATTCTGGGGCTGTTTGCGATGCCGCTGGTGGAAGCGGCGACATTGGCCGTGAGTCGTTTGAAGGATCCGCAACTGTACATTCGCAGTGTCTTAGGAGGTGTCTAAGACACACAGTTTCGTCATGCTGCTCTGGTAGCATCGTTGATTCTAGCGCATAAAAACAGAAAACGTCAGGATTCATTGGCGAAAACTGCCAAATCATCTGACGGTCTTTTATGTTTATATTGGTATAAGGCTGTGACATCTCTGCTGATTGAGCAGCACTCTGGCTTAAAACACCGTTGTTCGTGGCGCAGGAGATTTAATGGTTACAGCGTTACTTGCCATTCCAACGGCTCTTTTATGGATGATTATCTCAGGCAGCATGTCTCTCGGCGGCTTCTTTGTGGGCTATGGTCTGGCATTTGCTGTCCTTTATCTTATGAAGACAGAAAACATCCAGATACATTGGCGAAAACTGCCAGATCAGATCGCCGCCTTTTGCGTTTACATCGCCACACTGCTGCGCGACATCTGGTACTCGAGTCTCGACGTGTTTAAACGGGTGATTGACCCCAATTTACCCCTGAACCCCGGCATGATTGCTGTGAAAACACAGGATGATAGCGAGAGCGATTTTATCGCCGCCTTCAGCGCACACGGCATTACCATCACCCCCGGCGAACTCGTCGTTGATTTTGAAGGCAACCACACCATGTATGTTCACTGCCTGGATATTGAAGCCTCAGGACAAAGCGCCGATGGCGCACAAACCAAACGCCTCAACCTGCTGCGCCGCATTGAAGGAAAAACCTCGTTATGACACCTCTGATTCAAGCGGGGCTTCAATTGGCGCTCCTGACTCTGCTGGTGCTGATCATCCCCTGTGCATATCGCGCCTGGGCCGGGCCAAGCGGCGCAGATCGTTTACAGGCGATTGATGCGATTACGACGCTGATGATAGGCATCATCATTGTGCTGGCCCTGCTCCAGGGCATCAGCATGTTCATCGATGTGGCACTCGCTCTCGCGGCTTTCGCCTTTATTGGCACGCTGGCCCTGGCCCGTTATATCTCAGATGGAAAGGCATTTTAAAATGGAACTCGTCAACTTGATTGGCTTAATCGTTTTGTGGTTGGGCGTGGGCTTTTGTGCGGTGGGCGTTCTGGGCATCATTCGTATGCCGGATCTTTACTGTCGTTTGCATGCATCGGGCAAAGTAGCCACCGTTGGGCTTTGTGGCCTTCTGGTTGGCGCTGTCCTGATGATGCCCGCCATCGCTTTCAAAGCTCTGGCCCTGGCTATTTTTGCCATCCTCACGCTGCCTGTGAGCACGCACGCGATTGCGGCAGCGGCCCATCGACATGGGGTGCCGATGACGCGCAAGCGGGCGATGGCCGTGAACGACGTTGTGAGCGCAGAGGAAGAAGCCTACGCGGCTTCGTAAGATACTTCGCAGAGGCTGGGATATCTTTCATCTCAGCACATCCGTTGAGATCGTTATGAGGGGTTCCAGGTAATCCGAGAACTGATGATAGAGGATAAGGAAAAGAATAAGCCCTTTCAACAGGAGCCGATATCCGACCCCATTTTCGGTCAGCAGAACACGGGGTTTGTTGGGATCGCGCTCGAGTTTTTGTCTTAGACGGGCCATATACACGCGCAGGTAATGGGTTTTGTCAGCCGAACGCTCCCCCCATAACGATTTTAAGATCTGGCGATGTGTCAGAGCTTTGCCCGCATGACGAACCATAAAGCGCAGCAGAGCATATTCTGTACCCGTCAGTTTGACGGGTTGACCCTGCACACTCACGCGGCGATTCGACAGATCAACCTCAAGCTCACCTGTTGTGAAAATGGTTTCCTGAGCCTGCGGATACATGTGTTGAAAAAGCACGTTCATCCGTGCAATCATCTCATTGATGGGGAAGGGCTTGACGTAATAATCATCAGCTCCGGCCTCGGCCACAGCAATTTTGTCTTCCGAGCAATCGTGGGAGAGAAGCACCAAAATCGGCGATCTCACCCTCTGATGGAGGCGCTGAAGAACATCTAAGCCATCCATATCAGGTAGATTTCGATCCAGGATAATGAGATCCGGTTGCAGATGAGTAATATTGAGGAGAGATTCTTGGCCTGTTTCCATTTCTTGTATGTCGTACCCCAGCAATTCGAGATTCACACGTAAAAAATGGCGAGTCTGATATTCAGGACTCACCACCAGAATGCGCGATTTATTCATCATGCTGCACTCCCTGTCGTGGCGGCGGATGCCCTGCCAGCAATTTCAGGACATACGGCCCTTTCAAATCGATTTGCTTCAACTTCGCTGTCACACACCACCTCCTGATTCAATCCCATCTTTGCCAGAAAATAACAGCGTGTGTTAGCATCTATCCTAATGCTTTTCGTAAAATTATGTTAAATATACCACGAAATCCGCGCATCATCATCAGGAATTTCCATTTTCAAAAGAAATGCGAAATGTGATACCTTAAGAGCGGAATAGAGCGCGTTGCTGGCAAAAAGCGTTGCCAGCATAAAATATTCACCGCGAGATCAAAGTAGTCCCGAACGCCTCTGGCAACGGGATAGGGGCTGCCGTAGTTCAGCCTGGACAGGGTGATCCCAGGGCAAACTGACGGTATGGAGATACAATGCCATATTTTCAGATATTATACACGGACACAAAGAAAGCCGTAAGCATCCCCATCCCTAAAGGGAGGGGCTTTTAGCCCCAATGCTTACCAGACTTGGCCTGAAAAGGCTCCGTTAGAGACGAATACATAGGCACTTCGGGATGCCTCACCAGTTCCGA
>DAOTUR010000047.1:0-21450 GCA_034436915.1 Anaerolineae bacterium | reverse complement strand
CCCATGCTGGCGATGATCTCATATTCCGCCCCCAGAATCGCCTTGAGCTTTTTGATCTTGCCCGGCGACTCAACGATCACCAGATATGTTTTCATCGTGAGAATTCCTGCAATGGACAGTTGAGGCATGAGGGGAGGGCATCTTATGGCTTCTGACGCACATGAAAGCGATTGTTCCTGGCGCGATTGCCGCAAAAGCGCATATCGCACCACGCCCACGTATTGTTCTTGTGCCTGAATGTCGTTTGAGAAGAGGGCTTCAGACTTTACCATGAGCATTGTACAACGTCATACGACCCCTGCCGATACCCCACCACCAGATGATGGTGCAGCCCTAAAACACGAGTATCGCTAAAAAGAGGGTTAGAGGGGGAGGGGTGACGATCAACACGCCACCCCTCATGAGCGCGAAAGACTACTCACGCTGTGGAATGTGCGAGAGGACGATAAACGCCAATGTCGCGGCCAGCAGGCACGGAAAAGCCAGCCCATATAGAACGATAGCAAATGGCTGGAACATGCCCACGATACTGAGCATCATGATCGCAATGACAATACGCTCAATCCATAGATACAACTGTTTATTCATTCCTGTCGTCCTGTACCTCAATAGAGGGCAAGGCCACCCCTGCCCCACTGTATTCGATCTATCTGTTTTCCGACTGCCGACAGAAAACAGGTCATTTCACGATTTAATACTGGATATCGACCACGCGCCCCGATTTGGCCGACGCTTCAATCGCATCACAGATAACCGCGTTGCGATAGCCATCCACAAAATCAGCGCCCCAGGGGGCAACGGGTTTGTTGTTGACAATCGCATCGAAAAAGTGATGGAACTCATGCACGAAGCTGTGTTCCCACCCGATGATGTGACCCTGCGGCCACCAGTTCTCCCAGAACGGATGATAGCTCTCAGACACCAGCACATTGTGAAAGCCGCGTGTCTCACGGGGGTCTTCATCCGCCCAGAAGACTTGCAGCTCATTCATGCGTTCGAGATCGAAGCGAATGCTGCCTTTTTCGCCGTTGATCTCCCAGCGCTGACCATTTTTGTTGCCCTGGGCAAAACGTGATGCCTCAATCGTGCCCATTGCCCCGTTCTCAAACTCAAGCAGCGATGTGACTGCATCATCAACATCGACTTTGCCGCGCCCGCCGCTGCCATCAGGCCGCTCTTCGATGAAGGTTTTGGTCATCGCCATGACCTTTTTTGGCTCGCCCACCAGGAAACGCGCCAGATCAATGATGTGTGATCCCAGATCACCGAGCGACCCGCTGCCTGCCTGGGCCTTATCGAGACGCCAGATTTTGGGGAAGTTCGGATCAATGATCCACTCTTGTAAATACACCGCACGATAATGAAAGATACGCCCCAACGCGCCGCTTGCGATCAAGCGTTTGGCCTGCACAATCGCCGGCACAAAGCGATAGTTGTAGGCGACCATATGCTTGACGCCCGCCTTTTCCACCGCATCGAGCATGGTTTTGGCTTCTTCGGCGGTGCGGGCCAGCGGCTTCTCACAGAAGACATGCTTGCCTGCCTGGGCTGCGGCGATGGTGGGGGCGGCATGGGCATCGTTGGGGCCGCCGTTGTCGAAGACCTGCACATCGGGATCATCGATCATCGCCCGCCAATCAGTATAGGCTTTGGCATAACCATAGCGCTGCGCGGCGGCGGTCACGGCCTCCTGATTGCGCCCGGCAATCGCCACCAGCTTCGGGATCGCTACCGGGGGATACATCATATATGGCAGCGTCTTGAAGGCGTTGCTGTGCGCTTTGCCCATGAAGGCATAGCCCAACATGCCGATGCCCAATTCCGGCACATCGCCTTCGGCCTTCTTACCCGCCATATTCACAAATCCGACATCAGACATGCGCCACCTCTATCTCTTCTCAAAGGCCGCATCGAACGCGACGTTCGACGGGGTAAAATCACTCTTCTTCACAATATCGCACGATTCCGTCGCGCCAAATTCACGATTCATGCCGCTATCTTCCCACTCCACCGAGAGCGGCCCCTGATAGCCAACGCGATTCAGAATGCGAATCAGCGCATCCATATCAAGATCGCCATGCCCCAACGAGACGAAATCCCAGCCGCGCCGCGAATCGCCAAAATTGAGATGCGATCCCAGGATGCTGGAACGCCCATTTAAGCGCACCTTGCTGTCTTTGATGTGGACGTGATAAATCCGATCTGGGAAGGCTTCGATGAATTCCATCGGATTGAAGAGTTGATGGATGAAGTGACTCGGATCAAAGTTGAAGCCGAACGCGGGCCGTCTGCCCAATGCGTCGAGCGTTTTTTGCGCGGTGTAGATATCATAGGCGATTTCGGCGGGATGGGCTTCGAGGGCAAAGCGCACGCCGGCCTTGTCATATTCATCGAGAATCGGATTCCAGCGATCCGCAAAGGCGCGGTAGCCCGCATCGATCATCTCATCGCTCGTGGGCGGGAAGCGGTACAGCATGTGCCAGATCGGGCTGCCCGTAAAGCCATTGACGACGTTCACGCCGAGCAGCTTGGCGGCATGAGCGGTTTTGCCCATCTCCTCGGCGGCGCGGCGGCGCACACCTTCGGGGTCACCATCGCCCCACAGACGCGGCGGCAGAATGCTCTTGTGGCGTTCATCGATGATGGCATCGGCCACCACCTGCCCGACGAGATGGTTGCTGATGGCGAAGACTTTCAGGCCGTGTTTTTCCAGAATGTCCTTGCGCGATTGAATGTAGCTATCGCTCTCAAGCGCCTTATCGACCTCAAAATGATCGCCCCAACAGGCCAATTCAAGGCCATCGTAGCCAAAGGATTTGGCCTTGCCCGCCAGCTCATCAAGCGTGAGATCCGCCCACTGGCCCGTAAATAATGTGACTGGTCTTGCCATGATTCATGACTCCTTGATTGAAATAAATAGTCTGACCCCTCCCCAACCCCTCCCCGCTTCGCAAGGAGGGGCTTTTACTCCCTCTCCACGAAGTGGGGAGGGCCGGGGAGGGGTTGGGGAGGGGTTCCTACACCAACCGCTGCTCGGTCTCCGGCGAGAAGAAATGCAGGCCCTCGATATGAATGTCGAGGCCCAAACGATCCCCTGGCTTGGTGTCGAATGTCGGCGGCATCTTCACGCGCAGGCGCATCTCGCCCACGCGCACATCCACCAGCAGACGATCCCCCAATGGCTCGACAACATAGACCTCACACACATACTGCTCACCGCCGCCCAGCGGCTTGAGCGAGATATCTTCCGCCCGAATGCCCAGGGTGAGCTTTTGCTCCGCATGGCGATCCAGCACGGCCCGCTGTGTATCCGTCGTGGAAATGCGCCAGTTTTCGTGCGTCGTGACAAGCTGACGGGCGGCCTTGTCATAGGTGCAGTCGATGAAGTTCATGCGCGGGTTGCCGATGAAATTGGCGACAAAGAGATTTTTAGGCTCCTGATAGACCTTTTCCGGCGTATCGATCTGCTGCAAAACGCCTTTGTTCAGCACCGCCATGCGATCCGCCAGCGACATGGCCTCCACCTGATCATTGGTCACATAGAAGAATGTGCCATGCAGTTCACGTTGCAGGCGCTTGAGTTCACTTCGCATTTCGACGCGCAGTTGAAAATCAAGATTCGTCAGCGGCTCATCCATCAGATACACACGCGGATGGCGTACCATCGCCCGCCCCAATGCGACACGCTGCTGCTGCCCGCCGGAGAGCTGTGCAGGCTTGCGATCCAGATAGGCATCAATCCTCAGCTTGTGGGCGACTTCGCGGATGAGGGTGTCCTGCTGCGCGGGCGACATCTTGCGGGCCTCCAGCGGAAACGCCATGTTCTGATACACGGTCTTGCGCGGATACAGCGCGTAGCTCTGGAAGACCAGCACCACATCGCGCAGGGCAGGCGGGGTTGTCCCCTGCGGCGCACCATCCAGCAGCACATCGCCCTGCGTCAGGCGCTCCAGGCCCGCGACACAGCGCAACGCTGTCGTCTTGCCCGCGCCCGTTGGCCCCAACAGCACGAGAAATTCGCCATCATGCACATTGAGCGACACATCATGCAGCGCGGCAGTCTTGCCAAACTGCTTGCTCACATTGCGTAATTCAAGCGTTGCCATTCGGCGATCCTTTGCTTTCGATGCGCTGCTCACTGTCTCGATCAAACAGGTGCAAGCGTTGATGATTCAAGCGCAGCCCGACGGTTTGACCTTCTGCCACCTGATTGCGAAGAGAGGTGCGCGTGCGAATGGTGCTGCCGCCGACATCGACCAGATAAATCACCTCATCGCCGAGCAGTTCGCGCAGCACAACCACACCCTGCACATCGCCCTGCGCCGCCTGTTCCTCAAGCGTCACATCTTCCGCCCGCACCCCAAACACGACATCGCCTTTATGCTGACGAATGGCCTGTGCCATCGGCTCTTGCAGCACCAGCCGAAAATCCGACTCGCGTCCGATGAGACTTCCATCGTCAATGCGGCAGGGGATGAGGCTCATGGGCGGCGTGCCGATGAAGCTGGCGACGAACAGCGTTTGCGGCTTATTGTAAATATCGAGCGGCGTGGCGACCTGCTGCAAGATGCCCAGATTCATCACGGCGATGCGATGACTCATTGTCATAGCCTCGACCTGATCATGCGTCACGTACACCATCGTCGTGCCGAGTTCCTGCTGCAAGTGCTTGAGTTCCACGCGCATATCCGAACGCAAACTCGCGTCGAGATTGGTCAGCGGCTCATCCATCAGGAACACCTGCGGGCGGCGAATCATGGCCCGCCCCAATGCCACGCGCTGCTGTTCGCCGCTGGGCAGACGTCCGGGGCGGCGGTCAAGGATATGCTCGATTTGCAGCAGTTTGGCGACATTGGCGAGGCGCTGTGTCACCTCTGCTCTGGCGACGTTTTGCGCCCGCAGTGGAAAGGTGATATTGTCGCGCACGCTGAGGTGCGGATAGAGTGCATAGAACTGGAACACGAAGGCAATATCGCGGTCTCCGGGGTCAAGATCATTGACGCGCTTGCCGCCGATCAGGATATCGCCGCGTGTGATATCTTCCAGGCCCGCGATCATCCGCAGTGTGGTGGTTTTGCCGCACCCGCTTGGGCCGAGCAGCACCAGGAATTCGCCATCCCTGATATCGAGATTAATCTTGTTCACGGCGAGGGCTTTCACGCCGGGGTACATTTTTTCCACATCGACGAGCTGCACATCGGCCATCGCTTATCGCCTCACTGCCCCAAAGGTCACGCCGCGCAGCAAATGATTCCGCACGAGATAGGTGAATATGATGATCGGGATCACGAAATTGACGGAGGCCGCTGCCAATCGTCCCCATTCCACAGCACCCACGCCGACGATGCTGTTGAGGTAGGGCGGGACGGTGGCCGCGTTGTCACGATTGAGCAGATTGGACAGCACAAACTCATTCCAGGCGGTAATCGCGCTGAAGACGCCCGTCGCGGCCATCGCCGGGACACACTCCGGCAGCACGATCTTGTAGATGGCTTGCAAGCGGCTGTAGCCATCGAGCATGGCGGCCTCTTCGTATTCCACTGGAATTTCATCGAAGAAGCCCTTCATCATCCACACCACAAACGGCAGATTGGCGGTTGTATACAGGATGATGAGGCCGAGAAAGCTGTTTTTGAGGCCGAGATTGTTGAAGAACAAAAAGATCGGGATGAGCACCACAATCGGCGGCAGCATTCGCGTAGAGAGGATGAAGAACATCAGATCGCTCTCGAACGGGATGCGAAAGCGCGAAATGGCATAGGCTGCCAGCGTTCCCAACCCCACTGCCAGCATGGTTGAAGCGGTGGTGATGATGATGCTGTTGATCAGGCGATTGCGGAATTGGCCGCGTGATGCTGATGCCTGTACGCCTTTGCTGCTGTCCGTCGGCGTATCGGTGAGAATTTCCAGATAGTTGTTGAGTGTGGGCTGGAAGCTGGCATAGGGGACGACCAGCGGCGTGCGGCTGGTAACATCGGCCCGCGTCTTGAAGGATGAGATCAAAATCCAGTACATCGGGAAGGTAAAGAAGAGCAGGACGATCCCCAACAGCACCCAGAACAGGATGCGCTGCCAGATGGACGATGGGCGGGTCATTTGGAGGCTCCCTCTCCCTTGAAGGCATTCAGGACACGGATGAAGACATTCGCCAGCGCGATGATGACGATCAGCATGATATAGCCCAGCGCTGACCCTTGTCCGGTATCAAAGTTGGAAAAGGCGACCTCATACACCCACATGGCCGCCGTTTGTGCAGATCGCCCCGGCCCACCCTGGCTGCCGAGCAGTACAAATCCCAGATCGAACAGCTTGTAAGCGTCGATGGTGCGGAAGATGATGGCAATGAGCAGCAGCGGCGTAATCATCGGCAGGGTGATGTGGCGAAAGCGAAACCAACCACTGGCCCGATCCACCGCCGCCGCCTCATACAGATATTTGGGGACAGCCGAGAGGCCCGCCAGCGAGATGAGCATCATGAAGGGCGTCCACATCCACACATCCACGATGATGAGCGAGACGATCACGGTGCGCCGATCCGTCAGCCAGCCAATCGAGCCGATCCGCAGCAGATTGACCGCGATGTAATTGAGAATGCCTTCGCCCTGCATCATAAATCGCCAGAAGAGCGCGACCACCACAGGCGAGAGCATCATCGGGATGAGCAGGATCGTCATGAAGACCGCCCGCCCGCTAAATTTACGATTGAGCAGCACCGCCACGCCAAACCCAAGCAGTAGCTCCAGCGTCACCGCCGGGATGACAAACTGGCCCGTGACGATGAAGCGCTCCCAGGTGCGCTGGCCGATGCGTGTGGCTGTCAGCAGGTCGCCGTAATTCTTCGTGCCAACCCAGACAGGAGCAGTTAGCGCATCGCGTGTCACCGACCAATCGTGAAAGCTCAGAAACAGCGACCAAACCAGCGGAAAGATGGTAATGAACAGCAGCAGCAGCATGGTTGGTGTGAGGAAGAGGCCCGCCAACCGTCGATCACTGAGGCGGCTGAAACGGGGTCTCAGCTTCTGCCCCATCGGGAGCGGATTGTCCAGCGTTGTTGCCATAAAAAACCTTTCCCACCCCTTGCCCCTTTCCCGCTCCGCATGGAGGGGTTTTCAGATGGTCTTGTATATACCCTCGCAGCGCAAGTGGGGAGGGTCGGGATGGGGTGATGCTTTGTCATGGATAGGAGAGTGAGGGCGCAGAAAAGTGCGCCCTCACATGTCAGAGATTACTTGGCTTCGGCAGTTGCCATTGCCGGAGCGCCATCGGGGTAGGCTTCGTCAATGATGGCCTGCTGTTCAGAAGCAATCTTGTCGAGGGCTTCTTTGGCATCCATCTGGCCGCTGATCGCCAGATTCAGGAATTCACCCTGCACGCTCAACATGGCGGCATATTCGGGCAGATTCCAGAAGTCCTTGACGTATTGGAAGGCTTCGGCAAACGTCGGGTTGTAGGGGGCCGCCTTGAGGAAGGCATCGCTGGCGAGGATGCTGGTACGGCCTGAGAAGCCGCCGCCCTCCACCCATTTGGTCTGGGTTTCATCGGATTGCAGCCACTTGATGAAGGCAATCGAGGCGTCCTGGTTCTTGCTGAACTTGCTCACGCTGATGCCCTGACCGCCCAGGCTGATGAAGTGGGCTGTTTCGCCAGGAGCCACAAAGTAGCCGAGGTTGTCGGATTGGGCGCAGGTGTCTTTGTTGGTGAATGCGCCGCCGAAGCCGTACCAGATTTCAACCATCGCGGTTGAGCCGCTGCATACTGCATCGACCACTTCGGTGAAGCCAAATGCGGCTGCGCCTTCCGGCCCGGTCTTGAACAGCTCCTGAGCGAATTGCAGCGCCTTGACGTTGCCTTCGGTGTTCAGCACGCCTTCAACCTTGTAGGTCTTCGCGTCCCACAGTTCGCCGCCAAACGACCACAGGATGTGATTGAAAGCGGTCTGGACGAGATCGCCATCATTGATCCAGTGGCTGACGTAGCCCGCATCAATGACATCGCTGTCCTTGAAGAACTTGGCAATCGCCAGCAGTTCTGTCCATGTCTTTGGCACTTCGAGATCGTTGCCTGTCGCTTTCTTATAAGCGGCCTGCACATCGGCGTTAGCGAACAAATCTTTGCGATAGACCATCATGCGCGTGTCGGTGATGACAGGCACGCTGTAGTACGTCCCGCTGCCAACCGGCACTTCGGCATAGGCGCTCAGAGCTGTCTGATTGTAATCATCGAAGGGCAGATCGTTCTTGACGACGCTGGTCAGGTCTTCGATGAATCCGCCTTTGACGGCCTCACCCATGAACTGGCTGTCGAGGATGGGCAGATCCGCGCCGCCCTGGGCCGCGAAATCAGCGAAAATCTGGTTGCGCCATTCGCCAATCGGCACGCAGGTCACGGTGACATTGGCATCGGGGTAGTCTTTGACCAGCGCACTCAGTTGGTCGCAGGGCGGCCAGGCAAACCAGATGATCGACAGATTGGGCTTGTCCTGCATATGGGCGGAGGCTGTTGCCAGCAGCAGCACTGCTGACATAAGAATCATCGTGAGTCTCTTCTTTAACATTGGTCTTCTCCAAAAGCTAAATATCAAACAAGCGAAATGGTGCAACCGCTGTATTCAATGTTCTCTCTAGCGCGTTATCCTCCCTTCTTGAATAGACGACTCTGTAAAAGACTCTCCCACATATCGCTTACATGGGCAACATGCTGTCTGGAGAGCGGCGGTAAACAGTTGGGTATGTAATCCAATGTGATCTGCTGAATCATGCCACGATAGGGCGTTCTCAATACGATGAGCCTCAAAACCCACATGAGATTCAGGATCACAGGGCGGGAGTGGCAAATGGGATCTATTCGATAAAAATGGTACTGCATGAAAAATAACCATCATCTTTGAAAAACATCTCTCAGAGCATTCTTGTTCATAATATGGCCGATTTATTCTGTTTTGTCAATAAATTCTGTCTGCAAATGAAAAACTAATTTTAGAAATTGAAGCAAGATAGTCGGTATGAGACATAACTCTATCTTACGGACAGCAGAAGCGTATACAATAGACAATTTTACACCGTCATATGTCGTACTCGTCAGCAAACGATGTATGCCTATGACTTTTCCCAAAATGAGTTGTGTTCTCGCAAAATATTTTGCGTATTCACATGTTCTTCTACGAGTTGTCTCATGCTGTTTTGTCACATCCCCCAGGGTCACAACCAGACTAGTTTTAATCATGGTTTCAATCACGTCATATACATCATACTCGATCACAATTTTCTTATCCGATTGTCAACTGATACTCATTTAGAGCATAATAGGATAGAAAATGAAATTGCTCCATAAAATCGGAAAATACTAAGGTGAGTTTATGGCCCTTCGTCGAAAAGTCTTGCTCGTCATTGGCGGCGCTCTGGCAGGCTTGATTATTACCCTCTATCTCGTCTCGCAGAGCCTGCTGCTCAACAGCTATCTCAATTTAGAAGATCAGACCGTTCAGCGCAATGTCCAGCGTGCGCTCAACAATCTGCAAGGGGAGCTTGAGTCTCTCAGCCGTTCGACGGCTGACTGGGCGTATTGGGATGAAACCTACCGCTTCGTTCAAGACCGCAATACGACCTACGAATCGGCCAATATTGTCGATAGTACCTTTGCCGGGCTGAATGTGAATCTGATGTTGTTCATCGACAACCAGGGCCAGTTGGTGCTTGGAAAGGCGTTTGATCTCAATACATCCCGACCCTCAGTGTTACCGTCGGGGCTAGAATCCTCTATTGGCGCGGGCAGCCCGCTCATTGCCACAGGCGAAAAAGATGAGTTTTCGGGTATCGTCATGCTCAACGATGTGCCGATTCTGATGGCATCACGGGCCATATTAACGGGTGACAAAAAAGGGCCTGTGATGGGAACCGTGATTTTTGGGCGTGTGCTGGATGATGCCAGAATTGCCCAGATTGCCCAGCAAACCCAGCTCACGCTTGCCATCCGCCGCCTCAATGATCCACAGCTTCCGCCCGATTTCCAATCCGCGAGTGCGCGGCTGTCTCCCACATCAAATGTCGTCGTCCAGCCGCTTAATAATGAGTTGGTCGATGGCTATACCACGCTCAATGATATTAACGGGACTCCGGTGTTGTATCTCAAAGTTGAGCTAAATCGGGATATCTATGTGCAGGGACAGGCCAGCCTCTCGATCTTTATCCTGGAAATTCTAGTCGCGGGAATCATTATCATCGGGGTCACTCTGATCCTGATTGAACGACTGGTGCTGTCACGCTTGGTGGCCTTGAGCGCCGAGATGGAGACGGTGAGCGCCAGCGGCGATCCGTCAGCACGTTTGAATATCACAGGAGATGATGAACTGGCGTATCTGGGCAACGACATCAACAGGATGCTGCACGCGATTGAACAGGCCCAGGCCGCACTCCGCAAAAACGAAGAACGGCTGCAAACGATGGTCACTGAATTGGAAGCGTCCCAATCGGAACTACTGGAAAACGATCATCAATTGCAAATGACGGTGAGCCGCCTCGAAACGCAAAAGCGTCAGTTTCAGCGCGTCAATGAGTTCGTCCGTTCAACGGTTCTCCAGATGGAAGACACCATTCAACGAGGGGCCGCTATCGAAGAAGTCATGCAGTATATGAAGAACGTCCAGAAGGAATTCAGTCAGCTCGATCTGATGAAGTAGAAATGCTAAAAATGCCGTGCGTTGACAATGGAATATAATTCCGTTATCAATGCACAGCGCCGTTATGAATACTCAATATTGCCGTTGATGACCGCATTTCGTCCCTCAATGGCAATGTTTGCTGAGGCCGCCCCATACACTCGGTTGCCGATGTAGGCGTTGCGATCCTGAATGGCCGCGTTTTCGCCAGTGGTTTCGTAAATGCCATAGCGGGCGCGGATGTCCCCGCGTGACTCAATCGCATTGATTGCCACGAGCGTTTGATACGTGCCAATATCCGTATTGTCGGTGATAACAATTTCACTGGAATTGTTGTGCTCACCTTGCGAATTGCTGCGTATGGTGTTGCCTGTGATGGTCGTGAAGGGGCAGCCGCTGATGCGGATGCCGTTGCCTTTATTCTGAGAAATCTGATTGTTCTGAATGACGGTGTGATCGACACCAACACACGCGATGCCATCCCCGCTGTTGCCCGTCACAATATTCCCGATGATCTGGTTGCCCTGAGAGCGATTTTGCACCATGATGCCATTGCTGCCGTTGCCATAGCAAATGTTCTGACTCAGGATGCAGGCGCGGGAGCCTGTCACAAGGTTGATGCCATGCCGCCCATTGTTATAGCTGATGCAGCCGCGCAGTATGGTATTCACGGTGCTGTCGAGCGTGAAGCCGTCACGCCCATTGTCATGCGACACGCAGTCTGTCAGCATCAGGCGTGTCGTCACTTCATGCGGATCAAAGCCATAGTAACTGAACCCGCGTGCCTCGACCCGAAAGCATGAAATATCAAAATCGGATTCGGGCTGTGAAGGGGTGACGCCGCAGTAAAAACCGTACTGCTCTGGCGGATTTTGATTCTCAAGGTTGCCATCGAGCGTGAGATCGCGCACCGACACATAGCGCGAACTCACACCATACGGCGTGCGAACCAGCCCGGTCATCGCCGCGTTATGCTGATCGGGGATTTTAAGCGTCGTGATCCCCATGCCTTCGCCCATCAGGATGATGCCATCCGCCAGCACGAGTGAGGCCGATACCAGATAGGTGCCGCCAGGGATCAGCACACGGGCAAAGCCGCCCGTTGAGTCAATCGCTCGTTGCAGCGCGTCCGTATCATCGGTGCGCCCGTCGCCCACCGCACCAAAATCTTTAACATTGATGTCCATGATCCGCTTCCTTTGCTTATGCGCCGAGATCGCGGAAACTGCTGTCACTGCTGAGGCCGTAATCGCTGGTGGACCCACCGCTCACTTTGTTGGCGATGAAGGCATTGCGGGCTTGCAGCAGGCTGCCTTCGCCCGGTGTCTCGCGGATGCCGTAACGTGCCCGTACATCACCTGTGCAGGTGACATGATTGGCAATCACCGCTGTATCAATCGTCGGATTGATGTCGTCATTGTCCAGGATGATCTCGCTGAAGCGGTCATGTTCGCTCTGTGAGTTATCGCGCAGGCGATTTCCGGTCACGGTGGTACGAGCACAGCCGCGTATACGGATGCCGTTCTCGAGATTGAGGTAGACCTGATTGTTGGTGATCATATTGTCATTCACATCGACGCAGTAAATGCCATCGGTGTGATTGGCGTAGGCGATGGAGGTTGTAATCTGCACATCCGATGACTCGTTCTGGATGGTAAAGCCATTCGCGCCGTTGTTATGCGAGATGCACTGATCAATCACGACATTGCCAGAGGCCGTGATCAGGTTAAAGCCGTGCCGATCATTGTTGAACGACACACACGAACGCACCACACCATCCAAGACATGATCGAGCGTGATGCCATCGCGCCCGTTGTCATGGCTGATGCACTCGATGATGGAGACACGCTCTGTGCGCTCATGCGGATCAAAGCCATAGCCGCGAAAGTTACGCACTTCAACGCGCCAGCAGCCGATTTGATGCTGGCGTGATCCCTCGATATCCGTGCCGCAGTAAAAGCCATAGTGCTCACCGCTGGTCTGCTTGGCGCGATTTCCATCCAACGTCAGATCACTGATCATGACCTGGCTGACATCGGGAATGTCGGCGATGTCCAGCGTTCGCACCAATCCGACCACATCCTGCGTCACGCCATCGGCCAGCATGAGCACAGTCGCGCCCATGCCGTTGCCATAGACCGTTGTTTTGCCGATGAGATTGACGCTGCCCGACAGCATATAGATGCCGCTTGGGATATACAGGCTGCCGCCGCCCGCTGCATTCACCTGACCGAGAGCGGCGTTGAATGCAGCTAGGTCGTCGGTTTTTCCATCGCCCTGTGCGCCAAAATCGCGCACATTGAAGGGGTTGCCCTTACCGCTTGCTTGCCCCTCAACGATGGGCGGGACAAGCCCCAATCCCAGGGTCACGGCGGCTGTTCCGCCGAGCAGCCCCTTTAAAAAATCGCGTCGATCAAGCGGTTGCAATGTCGCCACTTGGGATCATCCTATTTTCCATGATTAAGAGGGGTTGGGGCGGCGGCGCTTTGGACGGATGGGGCGTCGATCAAGAGACCGAATTTGTCAAAGCCTGTATAGGGTGTAATTGTGCCGCCGCTGTTCACAATCGCGCCACCAGCTCGAATATCCGTCAGAGGACTTGTCTGGAAGAGCAGGGCAGCCGCGAGGGCTTCACCCGTCTCCGTTGTGCCCGTTGCCAGAATCATACTCTGCTTTGGATTCCAGGGCGAGGCGTTCATCAACACGAAGCCCGATGCGGAATTGGGCAGAATATCGAAGAGACCGATCTCATTCGTTTGGCGCAAGTTTCTATTGAGCATCTGCACCAACGGCTGGCGTTCATTTGAGCCGAGCATGATGACATTGGCTGTTTGCAGGACAACGGTATCCAATGATGACGCTTGCATGATATGAATGTCATCGCTTGCCAGCCCGTTCGCGCCCAGATGCGTCACCAGTCGCGCCAGCAGATTGACATCTGTATCGGTCAGCGCATCCGGCAGAATGATGGCGAGAGGCGTCTTTTCGTCCAGCGAGATGAACGGGAAGGGGTAGTTGTTCAACCCTGGCGCGGAGAAGCTCTGCGTGTGTTTCCAGGTGAGGTGTGTATGGGCGTCAAACACATGCCAGAAGTTGCCAGCGGCCAGCGATGCATCGCGCAGCGCAGCGCGGCTAATGATGACTGTGAAGGTGATCGCATTGGCCCGTGTCCCATTCTGTGAGATGATTTGTTTCAGGCGATCTCCGAGCGAAATCAGCGGCGGTGGGGTTGAGTCGGAGGTCGTCACGACAGCGCCAATGGTATCCGCGTTCAGCCGAACCTCAATCTGTGTGCCTGCTGTTAGCAGGGCTGCTGCCTCGCTGCCAATGTTCAATACAAGCTGCGTCACATCAACATCCGGCGTGATGAGGAGGCGATAGGTGCGCTCCAATGTGTCGGCATTTTCGTGAGATGTTCGCATTGAATCGAGATCAGACAGCTCGCGTGTGTATGATGTGTCACTGGTCTGATTGGCTGTGAAGAAGTCGGCTCCAAGATTATTTTGCACCATCGAAACCGCACGCGCAGGATCGACAACTTCTCCAAGCAGGCGATAGCGCATCTGCTGGTTATCATCAGCGAGCATGACCCAGGTATCGCTATTCCAGGGCGCACGCACAATGCGAATAGGCATGTCTGAAACAGACGCAAACGGCTCTGTATTCAGCAGGCGATCTCCCCGTGCTGGCCTCTCATAGAGACCATTTACTGTCCGCGTCACATCGTTGACGGGCTGCGGCTTGCCCAGAAAAACCAGGTTGGAAGTGGCCGCCTGCGCTTCGGTCAAATCGGCACTGCGAACGATCTGGAGCGTCTCCACCTGTGACGACAGCTCATCACCCAGGCGTACCAGAGTCGGCACAGCGGCCTTCAAACGATCAAGCGCCAACGGATCATTCATCACCAGGAGGGTCGGGTGTTCGTCTGTGTGCGGGAAGACATCCTGCATCACGACCAGTCCACTGTCGCCAGGACGATAGAGATGGGCGATATCGGCAATGTTAGGCATATCGGCCAGCCAGATATTACGGTTATGGGCCAGCCACACGCCCAGAACCACAATGACCGTGAATGTGACAAAACGGTACGTGTTGTTGACGAGCATCTTGGAGAAGGCCCGCACTTTTAATCCGGCTTCTCGCGTCAGCCAGCCCGTCTCCCACAGCGTCACCAGCGCATGAACTTTGATGAACGACAACCAGAAAGTCATGAAGGCATACGGGATGACGACCCAGAATTTGCGCGTCTCTACCAGCCAGGGCGCAGTTTTGACCGCACGGCTCACCAACCACCATGTAAATAGCAGCCCCGCCGCCGCCCAGCGATGGGTAAAGAGCAAAAAGATCATGTACCACGCCGCCCAGATGAGGGTAAACGTGCTCATCATGCGATCCAGCGTGTAAAACATCATGACTGGGTCGCGCACCATCCAGGGGCGGCGTGTGGCAAGCGCCCGCAGATCCGAGAACCATGAATTGCGCGCCCAGCGCAGGCTCTGCGAGAAATACACCGATACAGTGTCTTCCGGGCGGGTGTATACAGTGCTATTGACCACGACAGCGCATTTATAGCCTGCATCCTGGATGAAGGTCGTGAGGCATTTGTCCTCGCCGCCACCCGTCTTCTTGATGCCGAGCCATTGTTCCGTCGTCAGATTGGCAGAGATTTGCTTGAGCGGTTCGGCCAGATACGCCGAGCAGCGCCCGGACAGACATGAGACATGCCCCGTGAGCGCCTGTCCCGGAATCTCGAGCAGGTAGCGCAGCTTAAGGCGAATATCGAACATGTAATGCATCAGCTTGTGCGGATTGTGCGCCCGCTGTGCTACCGTCACGCCGCCGATGCCCGGTTTGCTAAAGGCGTGCATGATCGAGTCTTTGACGCCGGGGCCAAAGATTGTGTCGCTGTCCATACAGATGATGATATCCATGCCATCGACCATCTCGATGGCAGCCTTCAAGCCCTTGCGCTTGCCTTTTTCCATGACCGCCATCCAGCGGATATCGATCTCATCGCGGTGGGCTTCAGTGAAGCGATCCGTCAGCTCCATGAGGGCCTTCTCGCCTTTGTCAAAGGTGATGCACACCTGCTCGATCTTTTCGCGCAGCAGTGCCTCCAACACGAGTTGGAAGGTCGCTTCCGGCTCCCCTTTGACGGTGGTTGCGACAGCGACTTTGGTATAAGGCAGCGGCCCCTCAGAACGAATATCGCGCCAGCGCGAAGACAGCGTGAGTTTAATGATCCAGGCGAGATGACGAATCAAACCGATCATGCCAAGCGGCACGAGGTCATGAAGAACTGTCAAAACTTGTTGTGGCGTCACGCCTTGCATACCCCGTTTGAGAAATCACATATAGGCTCCAATAAAAGGAGAAGGATGATACTCATCTGAGTTTTGGATCGATTTTTGAGCGCGTCCCTCATTCGAACCCCTCTGCCGTCCTCGCCCCTTGTAAGAGGTGAGGTTGGGAGAGGTCGGGTGAGGTCTCCAAAACTGAGTTTATTAAGCTTCCATACCGGAAGGTGTGAAGATTTGTTTGAGCGCTTTTCTCCAATAGCGCACAAAGACCCGCGTCCGTTCAAAACGCGGCGTGGTCTTGCGGGCTGCTACTGGCATGGTGTGGGCGGGTTTGGTCAGCGTCTGATAATACTCGTAAACCGTCAGTGCCTGCTGGCGCAGCATCGCCGCTGACATACGACGGAAGCCGCCCTTGATCGGTTTGGGGATTTGGTTCGTCTCCGCCAATTCCACCATCATATCATTCACACGGCGCGTGGCCTCTAGCTGCGGCATGGTGATATTTTGCTGCTGCGCCATTGCCAGCACCGCTGCCACGTCTTTAGGCAGGCACTTGCCGCCATAGGGATAGCCGCTGGCGGTTCCATACCAGGGGTTGAGCGAGCCTTCGCACATGCGTATGGCAAGATCAATCGCCTGCTGATCATCAATCCCCATTGAATTGAGCCACAATCCCATCTGATTAAAATAGGAGATAATCGTCGCATTGTAGGTGTTCACGATGATTTTGCTGGCTTCGGCGACGGCGAGAGGCACAATGCTGATGAATTTCTCTTTCTCCTCGCCAAAGACATGACCCAGCATCTGCGCCAGCATCTCGCCTGTCCGCTGGTCGAGCGCCCCAATCACGATTTGCCAGATGTTCGCTTCATCCTGATTGGCATCGGTTTCGCGCAGGATTTCCGGCATGAAGGCATAGCCAAAATCCTGGCCGGCTTTTAAGCCGGAGTGCCGCTCAAGCTGGGGGATAATCTCACGTTCAGACAGTTTAGGCAGCATCGTGCTACGCATCACGATCATCGGGTAGTGGCCCTGCGCGATACGGCGCTGCAACCAGGGGCCAAGTGTTTTGAGTCCGGCTCGCATATGATCCATATAAATCGAGCCATCAACCTCGGACTGCGGGGTTGAGATGCAAATGAATACCATATCTGCCGTCGAGTCGAGGAGCTGATCCATGTGGTTACAGGCAAGCCCTTTCGCCCGCAATGCCTCAATCGTGCTTTGGTTCACATCGTAGCCAACAATCGGATAACTCCGTTCGTGCCACGTATGCAGCACGCCTTGTCCGACGACCCCTGTTCCAACAACCGCCAAATTGAGTTCATGTTTCATTACAATGACTCCGATAACATAACGATGAGTACTTACAAACGATGATGACAATCCCGCCAGAGACTGTAGACCCACCCTATAGATATACTCAAAATGGGGATAAAGTGCGGTTTCAGCCCTTTGAAAAGGCGCAATTTATGACCTTTTAGAGTATACAATAATTGTTATAGAGTGGAAATGAGTGGCAGAATAAAAACAGGTAAGGCTTTTCCAAGAAAGTAAATCGTCCAAACTAGGTGGGCAGCGGTACGATACACACGAACCATAGTCCTTACTTTGGAGAGTTTTTTAACCTGTAAAAGCCTAAATGGTTTTTTGTTGCATCTTACTCACGAAGACCGTTTTGTCGCGGAAAGGTTTACAGTACTCTGGTACTAATTTGCATCAATATCTCACCTTACGCACCCCCCATAAAATGCTGCTGAGAGCACTGGAATGCCCGTCAAACCCTTCCTCCCAGCCCCTCCGCCCTGTTCAGAGAGGGTGAGCAAAACGCTTGAAGTTCCTCCCCACAACGTGGGGAGGGATTTAGGGAGGGGTAAACTGCGTAAGGTGAGTCAATATATCAAGGGTGGCGATCCGACACATTTAAGCCAAACGATGGGGAAGTCATCGCATATATTGGTCACTGGATAGCAAAAAAGTGGGCCGCATCCACGAAAACACAGCCCGTTTCCCGCTGCGCGCCTCATCCAAACGCGGCTCCAGCACCTCGTTGAGGTAGGCCGCTTGCAGCTCCGGATCGGCTCTGGTTGGGATCATCCCGATTTTCTGACAGCGTAAGCGCAGTTTTTTTTCAAAAACTCGCGCACTTGGCTTTCGCTGCGGCGGATGCCGGTCAGGGCTTCGATTTCACTCTGCGCCTGTTTAATGCTGGCCGGGGGATGAGCGCGGAAATGGGCCTCTAACGAGGTTAAATGCCCCATTAACTGACTCTCAGGCCGATAGAAATGCACTTCCCGCACCTTCTCCAGCCCGCCGTCCAGGTAGAGTTGGAAATAATCGCGTAAGGTGTTCTCGCTGATAGTCACCAATTGGGCGATTTGGGCATGCGGCAAGCCATGACTTTTCAACCACAACGCTTCCATCCGCCGTTGCACCAATGGCACCGGATGACGGTAGCGTTCTTCGTTAATGATCTCGATGATTTCTGGGGTAAAGCTCAATTCAATTGTCATACGCAGATTATAGCATTACTTTGGCGTGCGTCTATAAAAAACCGCACTTTACCCCCATCTTGAGTATATGCTGTTGATGTATTACCGCAGCTCTCGATGGCGAATGTCCGCGTGCCTCTCTGCCTTTGCGCCAACTTTCGCTTCTCGAAGCCGCCTCATTGGTGGTTCAGCATCTCGACCAGCGCACCCGCTCCCGTCGGTCACATCTCAAAAAGCGTTTAAAGACCTGAGAAGCCGTTTGATAATGCCATTCGTTACAAACAAAATGTATTTTGGCGTAGGGACAGGGCCTGCCCTGTCCATTTTCACGTGATGAACGGACAGGGCAGGCCCTGTCCCTACACGAATCATGCATAACATTTTGCATGATCAAACGGTCTCTAAATGTAACATTGTCAAAGCAGTTACCATTAATAAATGAAACAGGGCCTCCGAAGAGGCCCAGCTTTTTATGAGACTGGGTGAAAACTACTTTGCTGCGTCCATCGGGGCAAGATCGCCCGTCTGGGGATCGACGCCGACCATACCCTGGAGCAGGTCTTGCAACTGCTGGATATGAGCGGTAATCGCCGGGGTGATCGTCGCATCGTGGGCGGGAGCGAAGGTGATGCCGCCATTGGCGACGTCAAGAATGTAAATGCTGCCGCCGGGGAAGGAGTCCATATCACCATTGACCAGGGCTTCGATCATGGTATACACGCCCACATCCACGCGCTTGAGGGCACTGGTGATGAGGTTGGTCGCGCCTTCGGTTGCGCCTTCTGCGAAGGTGGTGAAGTATTCGTCCTGATCCACGCCGATCACGAAGACGCCGCTCTTGGCAGCTTCCTTGATCGCGCCTGAACCCGTCGGGCCACCAGCGCCGAAGATGACGGCTGCGCCTTCACCGATGTACTGACGAGCGGTGGAAGCACCGGCTGCCGGATCAGTGAAGCTCTTCTCGTAGTTGCCGAGGATGTTTTCGCCCACAACCCAAGTGGGGTTGACGAACATAGCACCTTGTTCGTAGCCATTGCGGAAACGCTTCACAGCCGGGACATCGATGCCGTAGACGCCTGCAATCTTGGTCGCGCCTTTTTCATTCGCCACCATCGCCGCCATCGCGCCGACGAGGAAGCCGGCCTGATCTTCACGGAACTGCACGCCGACATAATTCGTGGGGCCTGCTTCAAGATATTGATCGATGCCGATGAAGTAAATGTCGGGGTGTGCTTCAGCGGCGGCTTTGGTTGCATCACCGATGAGGAAGCCGACGGTGACAATCACGTCGTAGCCTTCGTTGGCGCAGGTGTTGATATTAGTTTCATAGTCTGCGACAGCCTGGGTTTCGATGAAGGTGTTCTCAAGCGAGAAATCTTCGGCGGCCTTGGTCAGACCGTCGTAGGCATACTGATTGAATGTGCCATCATTCACGCGGCCAACATCGGTCACGAGGCAGATTTTCTGGATTTCTGTCGTGGCTTCTTGTGTGGCGTCCTGGGCGGATACCAGAGGAATAGCTGCGAGCACTGCTGCTAACGTCAGTGTCAAAAACGACTTTTTCAACATAAGGAGATCTCCATGTTACTTTATAAAAACGCCCTGACATGAGGTGATATCTAGGTGCTAATGTAACCTCTTTTATGAGAATTGCAAGTCAGGGATTGCGCTACAAAGATTTGCTGTTTTTCTGTGCATTTCATCACTACATTTTTGATGTCTGCATGTCATCGGAATATCTTATGTCAGAAAGCATTCGGGAGAGAGATAACATCTTATCTCTCTCCCGAACGTAGCAACATCTAAAAAGCCAATGGAGAGGTTGTTATGAGAGATTCGGGTAAGCCGCGCTTTTGGCAGTTTCTGCCATATACGCATAAACCTTAAGCCACGCGGTGCGAATCTCGTCGGTAAATCCCGTCTCCAGGCATTGTTCTAACATCCACATCAGGGCTGCTCCGACATCGTCGTACTGGTCGGCGCGTACATGATAGCCCTTGTGCCGTGTCCCCAACTGCTGAAGAAGCACAGGCAGTTCATCGGGTTCACTTAACAGGCGCACGACCTGGCCGAGCATTTGAATAAATTTTGAGCGCTGATCCGCCATATTCGTTTTGAACAGCAGGGCAGTTTCAGGGGCAATGCTGAAAAGACGATTGTAAAAGAGAAAGACAGCCTGATCGGTATTGATCAGGAGTTTGTTAAACGACTCACAGACAAGATTGATTTCGTGCTCTGTTAACTCGAGAGACATGGGGGTTCCTTCATAAAGTTACGATTTTGAGATGTGGAATAAGTATATCCTATGAGATAAATTTTTTTCATAGAAAATGTCTATTTATAGAGGTGTAGGGACATATACTCAAAATGGGGATAAAGTGCGTTTTCAGCCCTTTGAAAAGGCGCAATTTATGACCTTTTAGAGTATAGTCGATATGTCCCTATGCACCAACTTAAGGATTTTGTGCTCATTGTGGTGGGATTCTGCTGGATGGTCGGAGGCTTTCAGCCTCCGATGACAGGGCAAAAATGCGCGGGGCGAAGGGAAATTTGCTTAAGTTGGTGTACATGGGGACATATCGACCATGTCCCTACGAAGTACGGGGCAGTGCCTCGATGCGGAAATTTAGTTGGCGGGATAAGCGGCAGCAATCGCTGTCCCGGCCATGATGCCGTAGACTGTCGTCCAAGCCTCACGCGCATCAGGGGTAAAATCCTCGCCCAGACCCTGTTCCAGTGTCCACAGGAGCGCTCCCGCCCACGCTGTCGTAATGCGCGGCGGTCACGCCATAATTGACATGGCGCTGCCCCAACTGCTGCAAGGCGGGCACAAGTTTCTCAGGCACTGTCAGCAAACTCACGGCTTGCCCGATCATCTGCATGAGCTTAACGCGCTGCTGTGCCATATCTGCGGCATGAAACAGCGGTTTGACTTCGGGCGTTGTCTCGAACAGGCGATCATAAAACAGGACAGCGGCTTGATCGGCGATGGGCAGCACCTTGT
>DAOTUR010000046.1:0-2632 GCA_034436915.1 Anaerolineae bacterium | reverse complement strand
ATCAGGGGCGGAAATACAAGTTTTACGCCTTACCTCCCCATCGCTAAAGCGAGGAGCTTCACGGCGCTTCTTCGGTGAAGCCAACACTATCGGCTTCATTCCCTGGTTCCCGCTGGCGGGCGGCAATCTGGTCAGAGAGGGCAGCGTGCTGTATGAGGTGGCGCAGAAGCTGGGCGCGAGTCTGTCGCAGGTGGCGCTGGCATGGGTGTTGAAGCGCAGCCCCGTCATGCTGCCGATCCCTGGTACGAGCAGCGTCAAGCATCTGGAAGAGAACACGGCTGCCGCCTCGCTGGAACTCAGCGATGAAGATTTCCGGGCGCTGGATGAAGTCGGCAAGCAGGAGTGGGAGCGCCAGCAGGCGTCGTAACGTTTGCAAAACAGCGATCACAAAAGCGCCTTGCCTCAACTGAGGCAAGGCGCTTTGATTTTTGTCGTCCTGCGTACAGCCTTTATGCTTCCTGCGTCGTCTGCGTTTTGTAAATCGGCAGGCTGACCGTGAAGGTCGAGCCTTCGTCGCGCTCACTGACCACGCGAATCGTGCCACCATGCGCCTGCACCAGCGATTGTACAATCGCCAGCCCCAGGCCCGTCCCCTCGATCTTGACCGTCTGCGTGTTGCGGACGCGGAAAAAGCGCTCAAAGATGTGCTGCTGATCCTCGGCACTGATGCCGATGCCGCTGTCCTGAATGTGGATCATGACCACAGCATCAGCCGCCTCCCCACGAATATGCACCTGGCCGTCGGGCGGGGTGTATTTAATGGCGTTACCGATGAGATTCTGGAACACCTGCGTCAATCGGGCGGCATCTCCCTCTATGAGGGGCAGCGCAGGGAGATCGATATCCACGCGGAGATGACGCTGATCAATGACGTGTGTGAAATTCATCAGGCAGTTTTTGACGATATCGTTCACGGTGAGCGGCTTGCGAGACAGTTGGATTCCTTCTTCAATCCGCGCCATATCCAGCAAGTCCTCGATCAATTGGCGCATCATGCTAAAGGCGTGTTCCAGGCTGACAATATAGCGTTTGATACGATCATCCGACGAGTCCACCATCGACAGCAGATCGAGGTAGCCGCGCATAATGCTCAATGGCTGCTTGAGATCGTGAGTGACAGTGGTGATGAGTTCGCGCTTGAGCTGATCCATCTCTTTAAAATAGGTCACATCTTGCAGCACCATCGTGCGCCCAATATCAGGATGCTCGGTCACAATCACATTGTAGACGCGGCCATTGGTCAGGCGCAGCGATGGGTCTTTAGGATGGCTGGATGTGCCAAACGTATTGAGCCAGGGCAGCAGGGGCGATTCGGGGACGATCACGGGCAGGCGCTCGCCCACATAAGAGCGTTGATTATCGAGGCCAAACACCTGCAAGGCGGAATGATTGAGCAAGATCACACGCTGCTCATCATCCAGCACCATGACCACATCGGCAATGTGGCGCAGGATCAGCGCAAGCTTGTCTTTCTCGCGCTGTGTCTCGCTGAAGAGCCGCGCATTCTGCACAGACACCCCGGCACGGCTGGCGAGTTTGAGCGTGAAATTCAGGTGCTCCTCGGTGAAGCCGTTGAGTTTGGCGCTTTCCAGGGCAATCACGGCGACCACGCGCTCCTCACGAAAAATGGGAACGGCGATCATGGAGCGAATGGTGGGCGAGGTCGGATAATAATCCTTGTCCATCGTCACATCGGGAACCATCTCGGCTTTGCCATGCCGTGCCACCCGCAGCGTGACGCCCGCCTCTCGCTGGAGGGTGCGTCCCACCATGACCTGATCAGGGATGTAGCCATACTGAGACATGACTTCGAGCGTGTCAGAAACTTCGTCATAGATGCCCAGGATGGCGGCATCGGCGCGTGTAAAGCGTAGCGCCCAATCGAGGATCATGCCGAAGACATGCGTCAGATCAATCGTGTCATTCAGCTCCGCGTCGATTTGCTGAAAGGTTTGCATCTCGCTCAGCGCTTTTTCCGACTCGGCTCGCAGTTGCATATAGCGGTTGCCATTATGCAGCAGGCTGGCCGCCGCATTGAGCATCGCCTTCAAGGTCTCACGATCCTCATCAGACAATGGCGACACCAGCGCCAGTGCTGCCACACCAAGCCATTGCGTCTGAAAATGCAGCGGCGCAAACAGCCACTCCTGCTCTGGATTCGCAGTCTGTAAGGCGGCAAAGGGGGTCGGTGCAAGCGCCTCCCGCGTGATCGTCACCATGTCGCCGCGTTTTAGCGTCGTGATGAGGGCATCATGCGCCTTCGCGGTGGGAATCAGCAGCATTTCCAGCACGGTTTGCGTATGGATATCAGACAAGAGCGGGGCGACAGCGCCATATTCCAGCGCTTCACCTGGGATATCAAGGATCAGGGTGACGGCGCGTGGCGAGGAGAACTGCTCCACGAGGAGTTGTGTCAGTTGTGCCAGTAGCGTCCGATTGTCGAGCAGCGTTGAGAGGCGCTCATACACACGATTAACAGCGCTCAAGCTAATCATGTCGGATGACAAGGTGTCTCATCGAATCGGCGCGAGAGACCCCTGCCTTTAGGCAGGGGGAGGGAGTGCGCCTTGTCCTTTCTGGTAGGTATAGCCGTCAGAGTGCTTTCCCCGAAGGGAGGGAGCGATTTGAGTGA
>DAOTUR010000045.1:0-10059 GCA_034436915.1 Anaerolineae bacterium | reverse complement strand
CCCAGCGTCCGATGTTGACCGCCGCGTTCGTTGTTTGCTCCGCTAACTGTTGCCCGGACGGATGCCCGCTGTCTTGAGCGGCCTTTAACACCTCATCTAGGCTTTCCTGATTTTACGTGCGGCAAGACTTCGCCACACACCCTCTCTCAGTCCTTTGTTAAGGTGCTAAGAACATTCTAAGAAATCAGGGGCGGAAATACAAGTTTTACGCCTTACCTCCCCATCGCTAAAGCGAGGGGCTTCACGGCGCTTCTTCGGTGAATCTGATCGTTGAAAACAGCGGCGATCTTCTCAAATTGAACACCATCTGTGATTGTAACAAATTTGGCTATGTGATCCCCGAACAAGGCAGCAACATCTGGGTCGACTCGATGGTGATCCCAGTGGAGGCCGAGCACAAAACCCTGGCCGAAGCCTTCATCGATTATATTCTCGATCCCGTTGTCAGCGCCGATATCAGCAATGCCACACGCTATGCCACGCCCAACAAAGCCGCTGTTGAGCAGAAGCTGGTCAATGCTGATCTGCTGGACAACCCGTCAATTTACCCTTTTGAGAGCCTGCAAAAGAAGATGTTCTTCCTCACTGTCCTCAAGCCGGACGAGAATCGTTTCTACGCGGAAGCGTGGAGTGAAATCAAAATTCTGGCCGGACAGGGCCTTGACGCAGGCAATTAATCGCCAAAGAAGCCAAAATCAATGAAGAAGCAGTCGTAATCCCGATTCAGGCTAACGTTGTCGCCGGCTTCTTCACAATCAATCTCACCATGCTTTTTGAAGACGAAGACCTTGTACTCATGGCGCTTCATGCGCTTTTTCAGCGTTGACCACTGCGATTTGGTTGGTTTCGTCTCGCCCTCTTGCAAGTTAAAAAAGGTCGATTTAAAGATCGCCCGAAAGCTGTTATCCTCATACTCAATCAGCTTTATCAGCCCACTCCCGCCTGACATGCCCAGAATCTGCGTCATATACGGCACAACAATATGCATTTTGCGCTTTTTAAACTCAGGGAGTTGATCCAACTCCGACATACGACAAGTCCTTTTGTAGACACTGATCATCATGCGCCAAGTGTATCATGCCCCCGCGCCAGACTTGAGGGCGTTGTTCCACATTATCGCAATTTGGCGGATGAATCCCCAGAGCGCCCGGCCTGATCAGCCGTGAGAAGACAGCACAAGTCCCCTCACAGGCCACCAGACTGAGGCGCTGCAAAAATCGCTTGATGGAGATAGGTGTTGAGGGTGGCAGGCCGCAGAGGGTCGCAGTGCCACGAATTGGAAAGTCGAACGGAGGAAGCCCCGATGACGACGCAGTACAGTCAGATCAATGACATACAAATGCGACTTCGAGCCGTCGAGACGACAGCTCGAACCGATTAATGCAGCGGCGGCAAGATCGTCATGGAGGCGGCAAGCCCCGCAAGATCTCGTTGATTATGTGATTCGGCGGGAAGCACAACATGAACCCGCGTTTGAGTCTCCTGCAAGCGTTGAAGATGATCAGGGGCAGGAAACCCGGTGAATCCGTCAGTGAGAATGAGAGCGCGGCGAACACGCTGAAGATTGTTCATCAGGTGATCCGTCACACAGCCAATGGCCGTGCCGCCGCTGGTTTGAAGCTGATTTTGCTTCAAATCCTGGAGTTTGAGAGGAGCCACACAGGTCGAGAATTGATACACCTCGGCCTGCCCGCGTGTGACGAAGGGCAGCAGCAGATCGACCAGATACGGCAGCATCGATCCCATCGACCCCGACACATCGAGATAGATATAGGCCGCCGCGTGCGGCTGCATCATGCGGGCTTTGCGTGGCGTGGGCTGCTCCCACAGCAGCGACTCGATGCCGAGGCGGGCGCGGGCAGGCCGCAGACGATCCGTCGCATTGGGCAGGACACCCGATCCACCGCTGCTCAGGGTCTGAGTGCGTTCCCGCCGACAGCGCTGATGCGCCGCCGAGTCACACACGCGGCGTAGGACGCTGGCAAACGCCTTGCGTACCCCCTGCACCGTCGGTTGGCGATTAACCTGCCACAGGGAGGTGGACTGCTGCGGCAGATAATCGTGGATGCTGCTCGGCCAGCGCTCCAGCATATCGCCCATCATGTCGCGCAAAAATGGCATGTCGTAATCCGGCGTCCCGTTGTGATCGCCCAGCAGGATCACGTTGTCCGGGATACCGCGATCCTTCATATCCTGGCGAATGAGCGCCAGAATCTCGCTGTAATGCGGGCGCACAAACGTCAGGCCGGGGTGTGCATACAACTGCCGCATGACCCGCGCTGTCCCCGTTGGCCCCACATCATCGCGGAAACGCGGCGCATCCGGCCAGCCCTCTGGAGGGCGCAGCAGCATATGGGGGAACTGATCCAGCGGATTGAGGACTTCAAAGAAGCCTCGATATGGCGCAGTGTTGAACACGCGGGCCAGCGTCGCGTTGATAATTGCATCAAAGGCGATGTTGTGCGCCTTCGTCACCCGCGTATACAGGCTCGTGTGCGCCAGCAGGATATGCCACAGTTCGTGCATCACCAGTAGGAACAGATGCTCATCGCGCTGGCAGTAGCGGGCCACAAAATCGGGATTGATGAGCAGGCGCGGACGCTGCGTGCATTCGACAGCGGCGGTGGGAATCTTGCGGCTGGCGACGATCCCGGCCAAGCGTGAAAAGGCTTCCATCTCAAAGCTGGCGGCAGGCAGCGAGGCCAGCAGGCGGCTGATAATGCGGCTTGTCTCCGCGTCATTGTGGAGAGAGCGATGAATTGTTATGCCCATACATCCTCCAGACAGCCCGTTGCCCGTCCCAGTGCCACCAGACGTGCCTCTGATGTCACCCAGACCTTATCGAGAAACGCGGGTTCCAGCGCCAGCGGCGTGTGCGCCACCAGAATGCCATCGCGCACACGGGCCAGAACATTCAACACGAGAGCCAGATCAATCGCCCGCACAAGCTCGGATTTTGGCGCTGTCGGCGCAGGCGTCGCATCCGTCTCGTCGTCATCGGGAAAAGGGACAGGATGCAGCGGCGTTGTATAGACATTTAATGCCACATCGTAGGGACTGAGCAGCATCGCCCCCACCATCTTGTAGCCCTCCCAGCTTCGATCCAGCGACTCGACCACTCGCTGATGCAGTACGGCATCCTTTTGCAGGGCGTCGGCAGCCTTCTGCGGCACGGCATAGTCCAGGTTCAGTGGCTCTCCAAGCAGGCGGTGAAACGGATCGCCCAGACCCTTGAGTTGGAAGCGCATGACCGTCTCCCCGTGCGGGATCACGCTGAATTGTGCAGCGGGCGCTGACGGAAGCGGAGGAAACGGACGAGCGGGCGGCGGTGTAGGCGCAGGGCGCGGCGCTCCAAATGGGCTTTGACGAGGTGCGGCAGGTGGCGTGCTGCCAGCAGCGGTTTGTGCCAGCGATGACGTGGGTGAGTTACGACGCAAGAGAGACATGATTTAAAGCTCCACGAGTTGAAAATCTTGTAAGTCCTGGGTGAATTGGCCGAGTGCCTCTTGCCACTTGTGCTGCCGCCACAGGGTCGGGAAGCCGCTGAGGATGAAGTTGATCTTCAGCATGGTGATCGCATCGGCCCCGTCACGAATGCCGCACACCCAGGGCCGAATCTCGTTGTTCCACAGCAGCAGTTCATTCTGTGGCAGCGTGCCGTGTTGAATGGTGCTCGGCGTCAACACGGGCCGCGCCAGCTTGATGAGCGGCTCCCAGGCCAGCGCGGGCAGATTGCGTCGCGTGCTGAACGCCATATACATCACCACCGCCAGCCCCACCTTGCGCGGTTGCGGCAGATTGGCCGCCAGCACGCCCGTAATCAGGCGGGCCATTTCGTCTTCGGTCACATCCAGTTCTTCACCGATCAGGGCGCGCCGCACGACATCCGGCTCTTCCAGGATTTGCCGCCATGCCGAGTTGCTCAGATGATTGATAATTTCCCATGCCTGCCGATGAATCGTGATCAGCGCCGTTGAGGTCGGTGACGTCTCAGTAGCATTCTGTGGGATGCTATATTGCAGAGCGATCTCAGCGCTCGTCTCCATATCCACACTCTCGCCTTCCAGCACGATGCGAGCGGCATGGACAGCGATGAGATTGCGGGCCAGCATTCGCGCACGACGGGGACTCTGCGGCAGCTTGGCTTTTTCCAGCAAATCCAGGGCATACATCAAATAATCCCCGATCCACTCGCGTGCAGCGGCTTCGACAGTGGGAATGAGAGCCTGACAACGGGCCACAAGCGCCGCAAAATCGAGCGCAGAGGGCATCATGGTCTCTCCCTCGCCCAGGATGACCTGCAAGCGCTCCTTGCGGCTTAAATCGTGCCACGCAGGGACGGGGATGATAAAGGCAAAGCGGTCAATCAGCGCGGCATCAAGCGCCTCCGAGCCGAGATACGTTTGTGCAACATCGGCGTCAGGATTATCGGGCGCAGGCGGGTTCATCGCAGCCCAGCGATGCTGCAAGCATGGCAAATCCATGCCAATCACACGACGTTCATGAATAATGGGAAACAACTTATTTTGCAGATCAGGGCGGCAGCGCGAGATTTCATCAAAAAAGGCAAATTCGGCCTGCCAGATCGCGCCGGAGGTGGTGATGAAGCGCAGATGTTCACCCTTCTCATCTGGCATGGGGATGCCGACCAGATCATCGTAATTCAGCAGTGAAGCATTGTAGTGGCGATACGCGAGATGGAGCGCCGAGGCAAGTTGTTCGACCAGGAATGTCTTGGCTGTGCCATGCAGACCGATCAGCAGTGTAGGGGCTTGCATCGCAAGAGAAGCCAGGAAAAGGGCATCAAGGTGTGCCCAGCCATGAATATGCAATGACTCTGTGATGGATACAACATCTTTTGTATCATCATCTGCCATGATGACTTTCTCCTATCGTTATAAAACCTCATCGTCCACGATATAAAAACTATCATCAAATGATAGTAAAGTCAACTATATTCGGAAAACAAACTTATAACAAAGATGTAATGTGTATACAGATCATGATACCAATGTTTGCGTTTTATGGTAAAATGAGCATATGATAGAGTGAGTGTGAGTGAATTTGAAAGGATGTTTGAAATGCCAGTAACTATTGATATCGAGCCTGCCCTGCTGCGTTGGCAAGCCAAGTACAATCGTAGACTCACCTATGATGAGCTGGCAGAAATGGCAGAAATTTCGATTGCGGCGTTGTATCGCATTAAATCCGGCGAGATGATCGCCCCTGATTTACGGAAAATTAACCAGCTTTGCAAAGTTCTCGAATGTGAACCCGGCGAAATCATCGTGCGTGAACAGACCAAACAGATGAATGATGTCACCCAACTCGAAGTCGAACGACGGGATATTTTGAATGAGATCGCCCGCAAGAACACCCCGCGCAAACGCTCATCAGTCTGATCAGACTCAGTTATCATCATGGTGTTATAAGGCGTCATAGAAAGACGCCTTTATTTTTTCCTTGTGGTTGAAGCGGGTGGTTTTGGGGTATGATATGCGTATGAGAAAGAGATGAGAACACACAGGAGTCGATGCTCGTGCTACCCGAAGACGAAATCAGTACCGAAGATATGGCAACATCTCAAGCCATGAATGGCGGACTGTCCGCAAGCCCGGTCAGCGGCTATATTCCTGCTCCGCCGCCTGCGGCCCCTGTGATGACGCAAAGCGTCCCCGCTACCGCCCCTGTCTCAACCAATGGCAACGAAACCTATCAAGTGACGACCACTGTCACACCATCAGCCCCAACAACCGCGCCAACAGCTCAGAGCACAGGCGATTATTCGTCCTATGTCCTCAGTGTCAACACTCCCTGGCCGCCGCCGCTGTTTGCCCGCCCCAATATGAAACCAGAGGAGCGCTTTTACCTAGAAAATCGCTGGTACAGCCAGTGGACGTTCTTTGACAAAAAAGCGAGTGATAGCAAAAAGAGATATTTGCAGCTTCAGCAAATCATCGTCATTGGCTCAGTCGTCGTGCCTGTTCTGGTCGCCTTTGGGCCGAATGTGACGACAATTATTCCTGCAAGCTCGACCCTCATCGCACGGTTCTTTATTGATGTCGCCACCGTCATCATCAGTACCTCGGTGGCCGTTGCCGCTGCATGGGAGGGCCTGCACAAAAATGGCGATGCCTGGTCGACCTACCGCCGCGCCGCCGAAGAAATGCAGCAGGAGAAATTCACCTTCGATGTGCGGGCCGGGCGTTATGCCAGCGAAGCCAATGCCTATACACGCTTTGTCGAGCGGACAGAAGAAATTATCGCCCAGCAAAATGGCCGCTACTTCCAGACGATTGAGAAGCAGCAGCAGCAGGCCGCCGAGCAGAACCAGGAAATCCTGGGTAAATATCGTGACCAGGGCGAGACCACTGTCACCGTCACCAGCCCGATCAGTTCAACATCCACTGTCGCTGTCGAAACCTCTTCCGCGCCTGTCCAGGTGGCGGCTGCACCTGTGGCTGTAGAAGATAGCAGCGCAGGCTAATTCGTCTCTGCGCCCAAAAATGATGTCTCGATCAAGGGTGCTGGTAGATGTACAGAGCAGCGTGATTGTGCCGATCCACATTCAATTTGAGGTAGGATTGACGTAGGGGCGCGATATATCGCGCCCCTAAAAAAGCGCTGTGACCTATTGCGAACCTATAACGTGCAGCAAAATCCCAACTACATTATCGTATACGAATCAAAAAGAGGCATCCAATGTGGATGCCTCTTTTCATATCCAGGACTTTCGCTTGGGTTGTATCTATTCAGCTATCCATACGACAACGGCCCTTGTAGGGGCGCGATGCATCGCGCCCACGCCAAATTCCCTACAAGTCACCAGGGCACGATCCATCGTGCCCTTACAAACCCACGATTCTCATGGATAGGTGAATCATTACCTTGGGTTACTCAAGACGGTTGTTAACGGTTCAAATTCTTAGATTTTGATCTATCATGACCCGTTCTGATTTACCCAAGCGAAAGTCCTGATATCATACCAACACCTTACGACGCAGGCTCCCACATCGCCTCTTCGGTCTGCGCGATGCAGTATTCGAAGATGGTGAGGCCCTCATCCAACTGCTCTTTGGTCAGCACCAGCGGCGGGGCAAAGCGAATCGCGTGCGTCCCGGCGGCCAGCATCAGGAGGCCGTTCTCATAGCACTTCGTGACGATTTCATCGCGGAACTCAGGCGCAGGCTTGCCATTGGCATCACAGAAATCAATGCCGAGCATAAAGCCCTTGCCATCGACACGGGTCATACTGGGGTGATCGCCCATGAATTTTAACAGGCGCTGCGCGGCATACTCACCCAGGTCAGTGGCCCGCTGCATCAAGCCTTCGTCTTCAATCACGCTGATCGTTTCCAGGGCTGCCGCGCACGCCAGCGGATTGCCGCCGAAGGTGCTGGCATGTGCGCCTGGAACCCACTGGCCCATCACATCATTATGGGCAACGATGGCCCCAATCGGCACGCCGGACGCCAGACCTTTGGCGAGACATACGATGTCAGCCGAGACGTCCCAGTGTTCGAGGGCTGTCCAATGGCCTGTGCGCCCCACGCCCGACTGAATTTCATCAGCGATCATCAGAATGCCATATTTGTCGCACAATTGGCGCAGACGCGGGAAGAAATCATCATGCGGCACAAGATAGCCGCCCTCGCCCTGGATCGGTTCCACGACAATCGCCGCCACTTCATGCGGCGGGACTTTCTTGAAGACAAATTTTTCAATATAGCCGACAGCATCCGCCCAATTGTCATGATCGCTGCGGGCTGGGTACGGCACATGCGTCACACCGCCGGGAATGTACGGATAGCCGCCGCGCTGCTTGGATTTGCTGGCCGTGAGCGAAAGCGCCCCCATCGTGCGCCCATGAAACGCGCCGTAGAAGGCAATGAGGTGAGAGCGATTTTCGCGGTAGCGCGAGAGTTTGAGCGCCGCCTCAATTGATTCTGTGCCGGAATTGGCGAAGTAGATCCGTTTATCGGCGGGGGCGGCGCGATGAATCGGGATAATCTGCTGAAGCTTTTCAGCCAGTTTGACCGGTTCGGGACAGAAAAAATCAGTTGCGCCGATGTGAATATAGCGCTCTGCCTGATTTTGAATCGCCTTCACAATACGCGGATGGCTGAACCCGGTGGACAGCACCGCGATTCCCGCCGCAAAATCAATATAGCGATTGCCATCTAAATCCCATACCTCAGCGCCGCGCCCATGACTGATGGCAAAGCCATAGGAGCGTGTATAAGAGGGCGAGAGGGTGTGAGCGTCCCGTTCCGCCAGCGCCCGCGATTGGTCTCCACGATACACAAAATCCGAATGCGACATACCTGCACCTTTTAAGCAAAATGACGGTTCTTTATCGGTCACAATAAACAAGAGGCAGTATAATGGGGCGCTTCAGCAAGGTCAAGAATGCGGTCTTATGTCCGATTCATCTTTAGGTATTCCATACAGGCCCCTGTTACTCGCCCGTAGGATCGATTATATATAGAGTGTCATAAATTTGATTTACCATCCACCTCTTGAGGGTCATCATGGTCGACAGTCAAACCTTCAAAAATGTGATGTCGCGCTGGGCCACAGGCATCAGCGTCATCACCACACACGATGACGGCGTGTGGCATGGTTTCACCGCCAATTCGTTCGCCAGCGTAAGCATTGATCCCCTTCTTGTCACGTTCAGCATGGGCCTGTCGCTGGCGGCCCGCCCGCCTCTGCTCAAAAGCGGCGTCCTGGCGATCAATGTCCTCAAAGCAGAGCAGATGGAATGGGGCAAGGTCTTCGCCGGAATGATCCCGGAGCGCAATGCCAATCGCTTTGAGATGATTGACTGCACGGTGAGCGATCTGGGCTGCCCACTGCTGCCCGACACGCTCGGATGGTTGAGTTGCCGTGTGGAGCGCGTCATCAATGTGGGAGCCAGCGATTTGATTCTGGCGGAAGTCGTATCAGGCGGCTGGTCAGACGGTGATCCGCTCTTATATTTTCATCGCCAATGGGGTCAATTCCAGCCCTTCGCCTGAATGGTTAGCACTGTTTTTGTCTTTTACCCTCACCCCAACCCCTCTCCCACTGCGTGGGAGAGGGGAGCGATTATTCGGGGAGTTCGAGCAGGCTGGCAGCATAGGCCACGCCTAGAATCCCGGCGTCATTGCGAAAGGCCGCAGGCACAATCTCGGCTTGCAGGTGCAAAAAGGGGAAGAATTTATCGTATTTCTTGCTCACCCCGCCGCCGATGATGAACAGATCCGGCGAGAACAGAAATTCAACGTATTGCAGGTACTCGTTGACCCGTTCGCCCCACTCATCCCAGGACAGCTCTTTCTCCTCGCGGATGCGGGCAGCGGCGCGATGCTCAGCCACCTTGCCGCGCAGCTCAAGATGCCCCAGTTCGGTGTTTGGCACAAGTTTGCCATCCAGAAAGAGGGCGCTGCCGATGCCCGTGCCAAAGGTGATCATCATGACCACGCCCATGCGCCCCTTGCCCGCCCCAAACACTATTTCGGCAATACCTGCGGCGTCGGCGTCATTGATAATGATGGATGGGCAACCCGTTTTGCCCTCAATCAGCGCTTTTACATCTGTGCCAATCCATGATTTATCGACATTGGCGGCGCTGTAGGCCACCCCATGCTTGATAATTGACGGGAATGTGCAGCCAATCGGCCCTTTCGTCCATTCAAACTGTCGCGCCAATTCCGCGACTGCATCCCCGACGGCATCGGGCAAAGACGGCTGCGGCGTATCAATCCGCACCCGCTCCGCTAAAAATTCACCTGTTTCAATATCGACAGGCGCACCCTTGATGCCCGATCCACCAATATCAATCCCTAAGACCTGCATACCACACCTTTGCTCCAGATCACTCAATGTTTCAGTCGTTTATAACCAATCCAGATCAACTCTGCTACAATGCCCCTGAATACATGCTCACGAGATCGCTGTAAGCATCCCCATCCCTGAAGGGAGGGGCTTTTAGCCCTAGTGCTTACCAGACTTGGCCCGCAAGGGCTCCGTTAGAGACGAATACATAGGCACTTCGGGATGCCTCACCAGTTCCGA